>LFTB01000073.1 GCA_001512905.1 Clostridia bacterium DTU084
GATACCATGAAGCGGGCCATGGCAAAGCAAGCAGAAGCGGAAAGAGAGCGGAGGGCAAAGATCATCGCTGCTGAAGGAGAGTTCGAAGCTTCCCAAAAACTTTTGGAGGCTGCCCAGATCATCGCCGCAGAGCCAGCAGCCATGCAGCTGCGGTATCTGCAGGCTCTCTCTGAAATCTCAACTGAAGGCAGCTCCACCACCATCTTCCCGCTGCCCATTGAGATCCTCCGGGCAATAGACAGAATTGGTAAGGATTGAAAAAAGCGGGCCTCGCCCGCTTTTTTATTCACCTGTCTGCACAATAGGCTGGAAAGGTTCCAGCTTCCCTCCCTCTGCCTCTGCAAACCTGTAGAGGATTTCTCCCTTTTTCACAAAGCCCAGCTCTGCCCGGGCAACTTCCTCAACGTAGCTGTCAGACTGAAGGTTCTCTATCTTCCGCCTCAGCTGGGTATTGTATTCTGTCAGCTGCACGATTTCCTTTCTTTTTTGGCTTGCCTCCCGCTGGAGCTGTCCAATCCGCCACTGACCGCGGCAGAAAAGCAGGCTCAGATAGAGCAAGAAGATGCCGATAAGGTGAAAGATTCGTTTGGGATTTTTCAGCACGTACCTCCGTTTACTACTCACCGTTATCCTCCTCTTCCTCGAAACCCAAGCCCAAAGCCCCTTCAGGAATAACCGCTACAACCTGATAGCCTTTGTTGCGGGCGCGGTTGTATAATGTGGCCACAGAGCTGGTGCTGATCCCCAGCCTCTTGGCAATTACATCTGCACCAAGGCCCATTTCCTTGAGGATCACAACCTGCCGCTCGCGAAAGCTCAACCGTTCGAGTCCCCGCAGCTCGATCTGCAACATTATTTTTACGTCCTTTGGACATTTTTATTACAATATTTCTACATTCATCTGCCAATTCCTTCCTGGAAGTGATCTTTTTCCACTAAAAAAGAGCGGGGCTGGCTCAGGAGCCTGGCCAGAATCAGCGTGGCAGCGCCCACCACAGGGGATTTCTCCCTGTGCGCAGAAGCCACAACTGTCACCCTGCCCCGCTGCCAGGAAATTGCCCGGGCATCGATCACCTGCCTCAAAACAGGCAGGAGCTTATCCACTATGAGCCCTTTCGGGCTGGAAAGCACAATCAGGCGAGGAGAGAAGAGGTTGATGAGGTTCGCAAGGGCAAGGCCAAGCACCTCACCTGCTTCTCTGACGACAGCCTCTGCCCGCGCCTCGCCTGCTTCGAGAGCAGCCAAAAACTCCTCTTCTCCTCCGCCCCATTTGTTGGCCAGGGCAGGCAGGGCAGCAACCTTCTCCAGGCACCCCCTGTTGCCGCACTGACAGGGAGGGCCGTCCGGCTCCACTGTCACGTGGCCTATTTCGCCTGCAGCTCCCAGGTCTCCCCGGAATATTTGCCCATCGAAGACGATCCCAGAGCCAATTCCCCCTCCTATGCGCACCATCACGAGGTTATGAGCCTCCTGGCCCACTCCAAACCAGTATTCTCCTAAAGCCATGGCCCGGACATTGTTTTCTACTGCCACAGGACCTGGAAAAATAGCCTGACAGTCTTCAAGTAAAGGCAGATTGCGCCAGCCTTCCCTGCTGGCAAAGTGCAGCATTCCATCTGGGCTGATGATCCCCGGTGCCACAACGCCCATACCTACTAACTTATATTTGCTTCCAAGCTCCTCGATGAAGGAAGCCAGGACCTGGAAAAGCTCCGGCCAGGCTTCGCCCCGCAGCTCCCTTTCCCTGCTCTCCACCACCTGTCCTGCCAGGTTCACCACTGCCATTTTCACGCTCTGATCTGACAGGTCTGCACCTAAAGCGTAGGCAGAGCTGGGCTTCAAAGCCAGCAGTACAGGTTTTCTGCCGCCGCCAGACAGCCCCACCCCCACCTCTTCCACCAGCTGGCTTGCCAAAAGTTCATCCACCACACTTGAGACTGTAGGGGGGCTCAGATCCAGTTCTTTAGCGATGCTGATCCTGGAGATGGGGCCTCGGGTCCTGATGGTGGCAAGAACCCTGGCCATGTTTCTCTCTTTCAATTGTACTGAATTTGCGATGTTCTGCATGCGATCACACTTCTTTTCTTTTTGACAGTTAAAAGCTTTGAATGCTATTAAAATGTCTCCAGCAGCAATTGATATCTCTCATTGAGAGCTTGCCGCTCCACAGAGTATTATAACCTGTTTTACAGTTTCCGAATAATGCGTTTTGTCTTCTTTACAGGATAAGGAGCGTCTTCCTCTTTAAAATACTCAACCTTAACCACCTCAGCTTCCACAGGCTGATTATCGCTTCCCACAGGCACCACAACGCGGTCGCCAACCTCTATGCTGTCATCATCTGTTATATAGTAATAACTTTTATCGTCATAATGGTTGAATACTACACTGCAGAATATCAATTCATCTTTACAGCGCTTGCGTTTGTCATAGTTGAAGGGAGAAAGGATTTCTCCCAAACCACAGGTCATCATGATGTCAAATACTGCCTCAGCAAAATCCGGCCAGTCTTCCGGCAAACCGTTTTTATCGAATGTTCCTATAATTACACGCTGCTGGTCGCTTGTGTACTCTATAGTTATCCTATAGAGCTTTACTTCGAGTGGTGTTTCAATGACATCTGGGGGATTGCCTTTTATGTTTCTGAACAAGTCCGCTTCTGACAGAGCATCCAGTAATCTCTCCACACCATCCTCAACAAGATACCGTCTGAAGACAACACAGCCTGGTCCTTTAAGCTGGATATACTCTATACTTCCTGTTTGTCTGTCAATAACCAGCTTCTCGGTATATTCCCGGGTTATATATTCACTGTACATACCCTCAGGAACTTCGTCTGGTTTTATCTTTGCAGCCCAAAAATAATCTACTGTGATCCTGGTTATTTTTACTGGCATTGCATTGCCATCGAAAAGATGTAAACCATCCAATCCTTTCCTATCTGCCACTGGAAACACCTCTTTAGCCTTCTGTGGCACTCTTCACCAATCCCACTGCTTCGATCACAATATCTCGCAACTTAAACATAATTGCCGAATTGCTCTGCTTCTTCGTTTAATTCTTCTGGATAGGCCGTTTCTTTTCCTTCTAAGTTGAACAACCTCTGTGCAGCCGTCCAACTTGGTTTTTTTGTTTTATAAAGTCCCGAAATAACTTTCCAAAGGAAAAGCCCCCGAAGGGGCTTTATTTAGAAAGTGCCGATGAGCTTGGTCGTAATCACGTTGCCGAAGTAGTTGGCACTTGAAATCTTTTTCCCGTCTTGGTACCCGATTAATTTCCAGTCCACATTAACTCTAGCGCTGGGGCTGATGGTGTAGTTTATCCCAATTGTCCCCTCAAGCTTTCTGCCGTAGCCGCTGCCGCCTACGTAATTGGAAGAGCTCCAGCTGCGGGCGTTATCTGAGAGCCGGATGTTGCCTGTTGCCTGAATCTTGTAGCTGAAGTTGTAAGTGGCATTGGCTGTTACAGTATTAGTGAACGGCTTGGTACCAGCAGTAGTGGTGCTGGTAGACTTGTTAAACTGAAATTCGTAGCCGGTGCGCAGCGACAGCCCCGGCAGAGGCCGGAAAGAAACGTTCAGGGAACTTGTTGCAGTTTGGCTCTCTGTAGGCTGAGCTGAGCTAGTGGTCCAATAAGACGCTGACGGCCGATAGGAGTTGCTCCAGGTAAGCTGCACTCCCTTTTGTCTGAGCAGCGGGTGCTGAGGTGTGTACCTCACATCCCCTTGAATGGTTCCGTATCTGGAGTAGGAGCCGTTGCCGTAGCTGCTGTTGCTCAGATACAAGCTGGAGCTGAAGCCCAAGTTGGAACTGTAATTATAGTTCCAGGAAAAGTTGCCGTAGTCCATAGTTGAACCGCCGTAGTAGGAGCCAGGATCCATGGTTCTTGTGAGGCTGCCCCGCAAAGTGACTTTCTGGGAAAGGTTGTGGGTAAAGTTCAAGCTGCCCCGCTGAATGTTCCGCTTCTCACCAGAAGTTGGGTCCAGAAGCTGAATATTGTAGCTTCCTCCTACTGTTAACTTGCTGCTGGGCCTGTACTCCATAGACAAGTTGTGGGCATTGCTGCTGCTGTTTCCAGTTGTCTGCTGTGTGCCCAGCTGCACTGAGTTGGTGAAGCTGTAGCTTGTGTTGAACTTGCTGCTGGGTCTGGCAGTTACATTGAAATTGCGCCGCAGGGTGTTCTGTGAGTAGGGTATGCCTGAAACCGTGTAATCGTAATCAGAGGTGCCCATGCTTGCTGAAATGTTGAAGATCTTCCAGTTGTAATTGGTTGAGATGGCGTTTTCTATCCGTTCAGAGTTCGGTGCCAGGCTCCTGCTGTTGGTAAGGGA
>LFTB01000050.1:0-5379 GCA_001512905.1 Clostridia bacterium DTU084
ATCAATGACTTTGAAAGCATCATCCGGCTTTCCGAAATGGGCGTGACAGGGTTTACCACAGATTATTATATGCTGGACAACTGCATTCTTTAAAAAGAGCCTGCAAGGCTACGTTTTTTGAAACGCCAAGGATCCGGGATGAAAGATAGATGCTTTATTTTTGATTATTCAGTTTGGAGGTAAAGAGAATGCAAGCAAGTATTATCGGCGGCACAGGACATATTGCCAGGTTTTTAGTGCCGATGCTTATCGAGGCAGGGATAGAGGTGTGTGTGGTTTCATCTGGCAGAAGACCGCTTCCCCAAGAAGGACCTTGGTCTTGTGTTACCCACAAAGTATGCGCTTATCAAAGGGACGACAGGGCTTGGCAGGAGTTTGTCAAAGAGCTCAAAAGCGATGTGATTATCGATTTATTAGGTGTAGATCTGCCAGCTACCTATCAAGCTGCTAAATATTACTGCCGTCAATTAATAGCTTGCGGCTCGCTGTGGATGCTGGGGGAACCTGGGAGAATCCCCACGCCGGAGGTGCCTCAGGCTCCTTGCGAGTTTCCAGGCTATGCCAGAAGGTTTCGGGAGATCCAGGAAGTAATGGCTGCATCACAGCGGGAAGGAATTGCCTTCACTGCCATTTTCCCTCCTAATATTGCAGGCCCTGGAAAAGTGCCTTTAGAGACTCAAGGGGGACGGAGCCTGGAAGTGCACAAAGAGCTGCGGGACGGCAAGCCAGTGGTTTTGCCAGAGGGCTGCAACAACACAATTGGCCCCTGTGATGCTGAAGATATTGCCCAAGGGTTTTTCCTCGCTGTCCAAAAGCCGCAAGAGGCAGCAGGACAGATATTCAATGTAGGTGCCGCCTATTCCCTCACTGCTCCGAGCTTCGTTGAAACATACGGAAATATCTACAATCGGGTGCTGGAGGTGCAATATGTGGACCCAAAGGAGTTTTATGAGATGATTCTGCCGGCTCCAGCTGCCAATTACCATTTCCGGGCCCAGATGACACCAGACATCACGAAGATCAGCCAGCGCTTGGGTTATGCTCCGAAATATACTCCAGAAGAAGCTTTAGAGCGGGCAGTCCGTTGGATGGAAGCAGAAAAGCTTCTCTAGAACTGCTGATTTCGGAAATGAGGAGCTGAGGATGGAGGAGTTTATCGCGTACCGGCGGGGCGAGTTTGCAGTCTTCACAGACCCTGCAAAGATCGATCAAGGAGCAGTGTTTAGGTTTATGGAGGATACTTTTTGGGCGAAGCGGAGGCCTCGGGAGGTTACAGCACGGGCTTTGAAAAATTCCCTGTGCTTTTCCCTGTACCATCACGAGCGCCAGGTGGGAGTTGCCCGGGTGGTTACAGATTATGCAACTTTCGCTTACCTCTGCGATGTATATATAGAAAAAGCATACAGAGGTCAGGGGCTAGGCCGCTGGCTCATGGAATGCATAATGGCCTATTCCCAGCTGCAGAACCTGAGCTGGTGTCTGTTGACAGGAACAAACCACGACTTTTACAAGCAGTTCGGCTTCCGCAGCCTCCGCAAGCCCCAGCACTACCTGGAAAAGCGCTATACGTGGTAGGTGGGGATAGTTGAATAATCTTTAGAGAGTTTTGTATGGAGGAGGACAATGGTATCTAATGTGAGAGTCTGCGAAGAGAGCGAAACACTGCGCTGCCTGCTGGAGAGAATCACCACAAAATACAACGTGAGAATCAATCTCGCAGATGTTGGCGGGATCCGCAAGATCGACAGCAAAATAGAGGATATTTTCAGACAATACAGCTACCACAACAATTCTTTCTGCAACTACGTCAAAAAAGACGAAGCGCTGCACAGCTTATGTATAAAATCCAAGAACGCCCTCTGCAGGCGGATCACAAAACCGTTTTTCGGCAAATGCTATCTGGGGATCTGCGAGCTGTATTATCCGGTTTGGTTCCGGGAACAGCTGATTGCCCTGATCTGTATTGGTCAGTTCTCAACTGATTTAGAGAGCTCCCTGGAGTTTGTAAAGGCCAGGGCAGAAAAATACGGATTAGATCCTGCATCCTGCGCTAGGGAATACTTAAACAGCACAAAGGAAATTGATTTTTCCATCGAGGAATTAAACAGGGATGTGTCTGTGGTCTGCCATTTCCTGGCGCTGCTTTACCACAACGCCATCCTTCAGCGGTTCGTGGGCGATAAATTATCTGACTCTGTAAGCACTGCTGCAAATTACTACCAAGACAAAGCAATTCTTTCCTCTGCAATTGAATTTATCAACAATAACTATTCCCAGAACATTTCCCTGGACATCATCGCCAAGAACTGCTACTGCAACTCTGCATACCTTAGTTATCTTTTCAACAAGGAAATGGGGATGCCCATCACAGACTATATTAACAAACGGAAAATTGAAGACGCCAAGAAGCTTTTGGACCTCACCTCCCTTTCCATTACAGAGATCGCTTTGGAGGCAGGCTTTAACGATCCCAGCTATTTTTCCAAAGTGTTCAAAAAGATGGAAGGGCTGAGCCCTAAAGACTATCGGCGCAGGAAGAACTAAAATTATTCCCAGAGCAGCTAAAGATAATTAAAGACAGTCCCTCGTCTTTTTGTTAAGATCGAGATAAAGCTAAATGAAGGAGGACTTGCTATGCATTCTGTCATAGTTGTCGGGGGAGGTCCTGCAGGAGTTGCTGCTGCTGTTGCTGCCAAGCGGGAGGGCCAGTCAGTTTTGTTAATTGAAAGATATGGATTTTTAGGCGGAATGGCCACTGCAGGCTTGGTCAATCCCTTTATGGTTACGCTGGGAGCAGGAGGTTTGTATCAAGAGTTTTTGGAGAGATTAGAAAAATGGGATGCCAGAAAAGATCGTACCTTCGATGGGGAGCTGACAAAGCTGGTTTTGGACGAATGGCTTCAGGAGGAGGGTGTGGACATCCTCTTCCACGGACTTTTGACAGACGCAGAAGTTGAAGGCGGCTATATTAAAAGCATCAAGGTCGTCGGCAAAGGAGAAGAACTGGAGTTTGCAGCCAGCTATTTCATCGACTGCACTGGCGATGGAGACTTGGCAAAACTCGCCGGCGTTCCCATGAACATGGGCCGGGAGGCAGACGGGCTCTGCCAGCCTATGACAACCTGTTTCCAGGTGGGGGGAGTAGACGATGAGCTGATGCTCACCCGAGAAGAGCTCACAAAGCTCTATCTGGAAGCTAAAGCTCAAGGGAAGCTGAACAACCCAAGGGAAAACCTGCTCTGGTTCCGCACCATCCGCCCTGGCGAAGTGCATTTTAACACCACGAGGGTTGTGGGGAAAAACCCGGTTTCCCTGCAGGAACTCACAGAAGCAGAACTTGAAGCCCGCAGGCAGTTGGCAGAAACGTTTGCCTGGCTGAAGAAAGAGGTGCCTGCTTTCAAAAACGCATACATAATGCGGATTGCTGCCCAAATCGGGGTGCGGGAGAGCAGGACCATACAAGGGGCTTATCAGCTTACAGAAGATGATGTGCTCAGCTGCCGCAAGTTCGATGATGCAATTGGCAAATGCTCTTACCCCATAGACATCCACAGCCCGCAGGGGGAGGGTACTAGAATCGCGGCTCTGCCCAAAGGCGAATGGTACGAGATTCCTTACAGAACCCTTTATTCGCCTGCTGTGGAGAACCTTTTGGTTGCAGGGCGCTGCATTTCCTCTACCCATGAAGCCCAGGCTTCGCTGCGGATCATGCCCACCTGTATGGTGATGGGTCAAGCTGCAGGAGTTGCTGCCGCAATGGCCAGCGCTGGGAACTTGCCTGTATCCCAGGTGCCTGTTCCAGAACTGCAGGCAAAATTGAAAGCAAAAGGTGCAGATCTGCGTTGAGGAAAGAAATGCCTAAATTGACTTGGTTGGGCCAGGCCAGCTTCCGTGTGGAAGCTGGCCTGGATCTGTTACTTGACCCATACCTGTCCGACAGCGTTTTCGCGGCTGAAGGTCTGGCGCGCCTGGTGCCGCCGCCTTTTTTACCGGAAGAGCTTGCGCCGGATCTCGTGCTTCTTTCCCACCACCATTTGGATCACACAGACCCCCAAACCCTCGAAAGACTAGGAGGAACCCCGTATTTTGCAGGTCCCCAAAGTTCCTGCAGGCTCTTGGAGGAAATAGGCATCTCGAAAAAGAGGATGAAGCCCCTCAGCCCAGGGGAAGTCTGGCAATTCAAAAGGCTGACCGTTGAGGCTGTTTCAGCCAAGCACAGCGAAGACAGTTTGGGCTTTGTTTTGAACATAGCCGGCATGCGGCTGTATTTCACAGGCGACACCCTCTACCACCCTGCCCTAGCTGAAGGCAGGGGAGAGCTGGATTTGCTTATGGTCTGCATCAATGGGAAGCTGGGAAACATGACAGTGGAAGATGCAGCGCTCCTCACAGCAGAGCTTAAACCGAAAACAGTTATGCCCATGCACTGGGGTATGTTTGCAGAAAATACTGCAGATCCGCAGGAATTTGCTGAGCTGGTGGCGAAAAAGGTACCAGATGTGGTGGTGGAAATTCCCGAGCTGGGAGCGGTTGTTCCCATTTAACACTCGCCCTAGGAAAGGAAGGATGCAAGTTGGTACCTAAATGTGATTATCACATCCATACAGATCTCATCGGCTGTGCCGATAAAACCATGCGCATTCCGGCTATTCTGCACAAATGCAACCTTTTAGGGATGGAGAGAATCGGAATCACAGATCACCTCAACACCTTAGACCAGCTTCCCATTCACCGGCAGATCAAAGAACAATTGGCCCAGGAAAGCCCAAAGCTTGAGGTTTATTTCGGTGTAGAGCTGAATTTCATGGGGCTCGACCAAGGCTTCGCCTACAGCGAGCAGGTACGTGATGAACTAGGCTATGAGTTTGCCATCGGCGGCATTCACTCTGCTTACGGTTATCAGCGGGACAAGGACAAATGCCTTGCCATCCAGCACCGCCATCACATGAAAGTGATGGAAGATCCCCTCTGTGATGTATTGGTCCATCCGTATTGGTTCGGCAACGCTGAATTTGAGCAGATGGACTGGTTTGTGGACATGTCTATCATCCCTGATTCCTGGATCCGGGAATTGGGCGCAGCTTCTGCCGAGACAGGCACTGCCATAGAGATCAACGGCTGCGCATTCTTCCACAATCCCATCTACAGCAAGCAGTGGAAAGAATCATACATCGAGTACTTGAAGGGTCTGGCCAGGGCAGGCGCCATTTTCGCTTTAGGCAGCGATGCCCACAATATAATCTCCCTCTCTGCAATCCATACAGTGCGGGCAATAGCCGATGAACTGGATCTGCCTGCATACAGATTCTGGCATCCGACGAAAAAAACAAATTAAAACCAAAATGTCAGCAAACCCTGCCTCCAGCAGGGTCTTTTTTT
>LFTB01000050.1:5498-43140 GCA_001512905.1 Clostridia bacterium DTU084
CTACAGTGCCTCTCTGAGAAGAGCCGCTTAACCTTAACAAAGGTTAGGTCAGCAAAATAAAAGGAGGTGAAAAGCATGCCGAGAGGAGACAGAACCGGTCCTATGGGAATGGGCCCATTAACAGGACGGGGTGCAGGCTTCTGCGCCGGATTTAGCATCCCTGGCTGCAGAAATTTTCCAGGCTGGGCAGGCTTTGGAAGGGGACGAGGCTTCGGAAGGATGTTTTATGCCACTGGCATGCCGGGCTGGGCAGCCTACCCACCATACCCATGGGCACACGCACCGAATATCGACGAAAAAGATGTTTTAAGAAGTCAGGCGGAAGCCCTGGAAAATGAACTGCACCATATAAAGAAGCGTTTGGAAAGCCTGGAGAAAAAAGAGGACTAAGGTGATTGACAGGGAAAGGCAGATTCGCCTTTCCCTGTTATTTGTTGTGAAAGAGATCCATCAGCAGGCGCTGCAGGGAGGAAATCGGACTGGAAATCTCGCGTCAGGTAGTATTTGACATATGTTATTAATGGTTGTAAACTAAATTGTAGAGAGTTGTTGGGCAATATAAATTAGTCTGGGCAACCTGATGCTGCCAGATGCAGGCATTGGGAAAAATTGCTTTGAGTGAACAATGGCAGAGCCCTTTATCATAGATAGTCTTTTTTGCATGGCAGCTTAGGGTTCAGCTGGATGCAGGCGTTTGAAGTTTGACAGGGAAAATGAGGGAGTAATGGAGTTGACTAATCTTGGCTAGACCGACAAAATGGAGGAGAATCGAGCACATCCCGTCCATCTCTTGCTTTCTTCCTGCTGGAACCAGCCCAGGCGATGTGCCAGAGCTCACTCTGAAGCTCGAAGAGCTGGAGGCCTTAAGGCTTAAAGATCTGCTGGGCCTTGAACAGGCAGAGTGCGCAGCTAAAATGGGAGTCTCCAGGCCCACTTTCCAGCGGATTTTAATCGCTGCCAGAGAAAAAGTTGCAGATTGCCTCGTTCACGGAAAAGCCATCAACATAGAGGGAGGCAACTATACCCTCAACATTTGCCCTGTAAAATGTTTGGCTTGCGGTCAGGAATGGATGGAAAGCTATGAGAACCTTGAAGCAATTAAACAGGGCACGTACACCTGCACCAGCTGCGGTTCTGTTGAGTTAAGATGTGTTCAAAGCCAGAGGGGTAAATTCTGCCGCAGGCACTGCCACCGCCACGGCAGAGGGAATAGGTAAAGAAGGGTTGAGAATACACATCCTAACCGATAACAAAGTGAGGAAGCGGGGCCTGTTTGCAGAACATGAGCTGTCTATTTTCATAGAACAACATGAAGCGAACGTGCTGTTCGATATAGGCCAGTCTACTGCCATAATGCCGCCCTATGGGTGTGGATCTGACCAGAACAGTCTTTATTGCTTTAAGCCACTGCCACTATGATCACTGCGGCGGCCTAGTTCATTTTCCTAAAACAACTTCCCTACAAGCGGTTTGCAGCAAGCGCTTTTGGAAAGCCCGACGTTGAAGTCAGCATTCCTTGGTCTAGAGATGAGTTTGCTTTGGCAGAACGGATTAGTGATGTTTCTGGAAAGTTCAAAATGGCGTCAAACATACATCTTCCCATTTGAAGAGGACTTTGAGGGTGAGCCTAAAGGCTTTTTTGTTGAAGACAAAGGCGGCAAAGCCCGTGATCTGTTTGCAGATAAGCTGATGCTCATTTTCTTGATCAGCAGTTCCAGAAGGTGATCCAGCTGTATTGTACAGGGATATCAGCTATCTGTGAGATGAAGCGCTCTTCAGGAGAGCGCTGCTTCATTCTGACTGCAGGAGACTAGTTGGAATTGTAAGAGTTTTTTAGAGAAGGGGGAGATGAATGCTGACCTTAAAGACCATCAACAGCCCGTCACCAGGAGTTCTGCGGATCCTAAGCAGAAGGATTAAAGATGAACGGATCAAAGAAAGGATCAAAAAAGGCCAAGTGAAGGCCGTGGGGCTGGTGCAGGGCCAGCTGGCTGAGGTTATTTCAGCAAGCGATCTCGCAGAAAAAGCTTCAAATGTGGAGGTGGCTGAGATAGCAGGCATCTGTCCGCAGCATATTGCCATGATCGGGATCTTTGGAGATACTGCTGAAGTTTCAGAAGCAATGCAAGCAATTGCTAATCTAACAGACTGAGATATTGGAGGCGTAGATTATGGGGAACTCTCTAGCGCAGGATTTGGAAGCAGAACTGTGGCAGCTGCCCAAGATCGACGTCCACTGCCACATGCGTCCAGGACAGCTCACAACAGCAGAACCGCAGGAACTCATCTTCTACCACTTCCTTTGGCGGGAATACCTAGGTGCAGGCGCAAAGAAGGAAGATTTCAAAGGGAATTTGGCGGATGATCTGAAGGTGCTCTCCCCACTGTGGGAGCGTGTTCGCCATACCAGTGCTGTTTGGTGCTTGCGGCAAATGGCGAAAGATCTCTATGGCTTGGATGGAGAACTAGCAGAAATTGTTCCGCTCCTTGCAGAGAGAACAAAGGCGCAGCCTTTAGCCTGGGAAGAGGTTAGGGCAAAACTCAATCTAGAGGCAGCTTATGCCTGCGCTCCCTTTTGGGAAGCAGAAAAGCTGACAGCCAAAGAAGGATTTGTGAAGCCCCTCCTTGAGCGGTTGCAGTTCAGCAGCATCTACCTGCCTTACTTGAAAAGGCTCTTCTGCGGAAGCACCCTCAAGGAAAGCAGAGAGCAATTGGTACAGTTTGTCCGAGAACACGCAAATCGTGGTGTACGCCACTTTGCCGGCTTTATCGGCAACGACTTTACCTACACCCTTGCTTCTCAATTGGAGCTGGAAGCTCTTTATCGCAAGCAGCTGTTAACACCCGAAGAGGCAAACGTCCTGGTTACATACTATCTGAACGCCTTTTTGGAGGCAGTGGGGGAGGCAGGCGGCGTTGCCCAGTTTTATCTGGGCGCCAAGTGGAATCGACCAGGCATGGAAAAAGGAGAATCATATTCTATTGTCAACCACGATCTTGTCCCTTCTCTAGTGAATCTTTTCCGCAGGCATCCTGATACCAAAATTAGTGTTATGAATGCTACTGCAGCTTTGGGACAAGAGCTGACAATCATGGCTAGAATGCTTCCCAATGTTTCCTTGGCCGGATTCTGGTGGCATGCCTTCAATCCTCCGTATGTCCGCCAGCAGATCGAAGAGCGGCTCAGTCTTCTGCCTTTGAACAAGTGGGTTCTGCTCACCACAGACAGCTATAATTTACAGTGGTGCTATGGGAAAATCGCTTTAGCCCTTCGCTGTCTGGCTCAGGTTTTGGCAGCGAAAATAACAGATGGCGAGCTGACCCGCAAAGAAGCCCTGCAGATAGGAGAGTGGGTGCTGTATAAGGCACCGGCAGAAATCTATGAACAAGTTTAAGCTTGATAAAAACCGGGAGCATTTTCCTCGATGCTCCCGGTTTTCTTATCCCTCGCTGTATTGGGAAGGCGGGATGCCGGTGAGCTTCTTGAATAGACGGCTGAAATAATAAATGTTGGCAAAGCCCACAGCCTCCGCAGCTTCTGTAACATTGCACTCTCCGCTCAAGAGAAGATCTTTGGCTTTATCGATTTTGATTTGATTTTGATATTGAAGGGGAGAAAGCCCCGTGCTCTGCTTGAACAAATAGCGGAAGTAAGAAGGACTCACTCCTGCAACCTCTGCAAGCTCTCGAGAGCTGTAAGTGTGCTGGTAATTGGCGTGAATGAGCTCGATGCAGCGCTCTATACCCTTATTGTGGGGAAGAGAGAAGCTTTGGCTGCGGGTATAGAGCCGGCAGAGGACATCGAGGATGATGCTTCTGCAGTGGACAAGGTAGCCGGGGCGCTTCACAGACCAGCTGCGGTATAATTGAGCAAATTGAGGAAACAGATCTGGGAAGCTTGCACTATTAGGACAAGCCAGAAGCAATTCTTCGCTTTTGGGAGAGTAGAATTCCAAATCAAAAGCAACAGAATAAAAAGCCCAGGGATCGTGGGGGTTGGTGGTGGCCTTGCGGGGAAAGCATTTGGGCAAGAACAATAGGTCCCCCTTTTTGAGAACGTGTTTTTCCTTGTCAAACACGTAGGTGGCGTCGCCAGCCAAACAGTGAGCAAGGATGAAATAACGATTTCCACTGGTTTCCATCTTCCAGGAGGGATTAGTCTCCCTGTGGACCACATAACTGATCTCCGTAACGGTCAAATTGAAATCCGCAGCCTGCAGTTCCTTCATTTTGGACCCACCTTCATATGCTCTTGTTTTTTAATTATATCCCACTTTGAACCCTTTGTCGAACAAAATGACTTTATCATCAGAATGGACAAATAAAACGCAGAATGTGAATGGATTTGCTTGAGAATAACTTTTATAATAATTATGAAGATAGCGGCTACCACGAAAATTGAGCAGGTGGTAAGAAAATGAAATTTGCAGTTGGATACCAGCTGCCAGAAGAAGGAGAAGAATCCATCGTTGAGGTGGTTAAAGACCACCGCGACAGGATCTGGGAGGTCTATTTCCCCTGGATCAACCAGCCGTCAGGCCGGGCAGCCTTAAATACTAGGAGGGGTTACACAGACTGGGATGCGCAGAGAAGGCTGGAAAGGGACCTCCAAGCACTGCGGAAGCTGGGAGTGAGGCTGGATCTGCTTTTCAATGCCAACTGCTACGGCGGTTTGGCTGTAAGCGAATATTTGGCCAATGAGGTAATCTCTGTTTTAGACCACCTGGGAGAAGTTGTAGGTGGTGTGGATACTGTCACCACCACCTCCCTTGCCATCGCCCACACCATCAAGAAAGTATTTCCCCAAGTTGAAGTCCGTGCCTCAGTTAACATGCGTCTGGGCACAGTACAGGCCATGCAGTACGCAGCAGACTATTTCGACGGCTATTACGTACAGCGGGAATACAACAGGGACTTTAAAAGGCTCAAGCAGCTCAAGGGCTGGGCCGATAGAAACGGCAAAAAGCTGTACCTGCTGGCTAACAGCGGCTGTTTAGGTTTTTGTCCTGGCCAGATTTTCCACGACAACATGGTTGCCCATGAACAGGAGATCGATGAGGTGCGGAACATACCTGGCTGGACGCCGCACGTGTGCTGGCACAACTTCAAGGATCCAGCTAGGTGGCCGGCAGTTTTGCAGGGCAGCTGGATCAGACCTGAGGACCTGCACCACTACAAAGAGCTGTTCCCTGTTGTGAAGCTGGCAACCCGAATGCACTCAAGACCGAGAGCGGTTGTAGAGGCGTATATAGAAGAAAAGTATTATGGAAATTTGCTGGACTTGTTTGAGCCAGGCTTCTCGCCAGCTTTTGCTCCTTATGTTCTGGACAACCAGAGTTTCCCAAAGGATTGGTTCGAGAAAACCACAACCTGCGGCCGCAGCTGCGATACCTGCAGCTACTGCGCCCAGGTTTTGGAACAGATAATGGTGAAAATAGAAGATTTTTAGGAGGATGATGGAAAATGCTCACAGCTGAAGAGGTAAAAAAGAAAGCTAAAAGCCTTGGAGCGGATCTGGTGGGGATTACATCCATGGACAGGTACGAAGGTGCTCCCATCCAAATGGATCCCAGGCAGATCATGCCAGAGGCCCGCTCAATGATCGTGGTGGCCTTTCGGGTCATGCGGGGCAGCCTTCGCGGGATTGAAGAGGGCACATTCTTCAGCAACTATTCTGCCATGGGCTACGGCGGGATCACCTATTTGTTTATGCCCCTTACAGTGATGAACTTGTGCAGATACATAGAAGATCATGGCTATGAGGCAATTCCTATCGGGCACCAAAGCGACTGGCGGGCAATTGACGGCAAGGGGAATCTCAAACCTAATTTCAGCCGTCCAGTTGCCCCAGGCAGAGCGAACCCAGATGTAATGATCCATTTGCGGATCGCAGGGTATCTTGCTGGCCTAGGGGAGATTGGCTACAGCAAAGTCTTCTTAACACCGCAATTTGGTCCCAGACAGCGCCTGGGCGTTATTCTCACAGAGGCAGAGCTCGAGCCGGATCCAATCTACAACGGTCCGAAGCTCTGCAACCGCTGCATGGCCTGCGTCCGTGAATGTCCAGGTTCTGCCATCAGCGCAACCAAGACTGTGAAAGTTGAGCTGGCAGGCAACCTGGTTGAGTGGGGAGAACTGGACTGCGATGCCTGCGATCTGGCTTTCCGCGGCGGAATGAAGGGAGACGGAGAGTATATAGAAGGATGGCGTGAAGGCACAGTGCCCAGTTCCATTTCTCCTTTCTACAAAAAACCCCGCAATCTCTACAACACCGGGCAGGCAGTCTGCGGCGGCAGAGGCTGCGTGCGCGCCTGCATGATTAATCTAGAAAAGCGCGGCGTGTTGGAGAACAAGTTCGAAAAGCCGTTCCGCAGGCGCAAACCCTGGCTTGTGGATTGGTCTCAGCCAGATGAGACTGCAAGTTCTAATGAAGCTGGAAACAAATTGGAAGCTGATTAATAAAAAGAGGGCCTTCGGGCCCTCTTTTACGATCCAGATGAAATTATTAATGGAAGCTGCGTTCCCTGGTGTCTGCCAACATCTTGCGGAAAATTTTATTTCACCGAACTACCTCTATCCTTTATATAAGACTAAATACACTTCCAGCTCATGATGGCGAAGGAATTCTTCGATAGCAGAGATGGCAATTTCCATGGCTTCATCTTTAGGATAACCGTAAATGCCTGAGGAAATCAGGGGAAAAGCAATAGATTTGCAGTCATGCTTTTTAGCCAGGGATAGGGAGTTCAGATAACAGCTGCGCAGCAGCTTTGCTTCATTGTGATCGCCACCCCGCCAAATAGGCCCCACAGTATGGATTATGTATTTGGCAGGAAGGTCGTAGGCGGATGTGATCACAGCCTCACCTACTTTACACTCACCAATGCTATCGCATTCTGCCTGCAGCTTCTCAGCTCCAGCTGCAGAAAAGATGGCCCCGCAGACACCTCCGCCCATTTTCAGCTTTGTATTTGCGGCATTGACCACCGCATCAACAGACATTTTGGTGATGTCGCCATGGACTATCTCCAGCGGCATGCAGAAGACCTCCTTTCAATTTTAGCAGGAAACTCGTACATAAAGAACAGCACCTTCCTTGAGGGCAAGGTGATAGATGGTCCACCAGGCATCTTTGTATTTTTAGAGATTGTGCAATCCCAAAGCTCCTGCACTTGAGCACATCAGCAGCCCTGCATCGCATTCAGGCTTGGCGCCACCTTTAGCCGAAGGCCCAAAGAGGATTATCTTTGGAATTTATCAGCTGCACCCTGGCCATGTGGTGTGCAAGTTCATCCATGAGCCTCTATATTTTAAAATGTAGCGGATAGTGGACCTATTTCTCCTTAGGTTTTAGAGACAGAATCACTTTAATCTGTATGTCACTGCTACCCCTCCACCTAATCTTTCAATTATACCTTTCTCGATCAGCTTATTGATAATTCTAAGCAGCTTAGCCTTTTTAAATCTAGTTTTTTTCTCTAGTTCTGATCTGCTAAGTTCCGTTTCTTCTTTAAGGATAGTATAAATTTTGACCTCATCTTCTGTTAATGTTAAAGTGTCCGTTTCAACAACTGGTAAGATAATCCTAATATAATTATCACTGACATCAAAGCTTGGTTTAACAAGACTTTCCGCATATGCTTCTTTTATTCTCGTTATACCGGTACCAAATTTCTCAATAAGTTCTAACCGATAAAAAACACATGCTATTATGGGGTTTCTTAGTAATGAGATATTTCTATTTAAGTATTCATCTTTTGTAAGGCCTTCTGGCAATCCCCCTGGAGATAGGATCTCTATTCTATCTTTAAACATGGCTATTTGAATATATGAATTGACATCCCAAACCCGGTGAACGATTGCATTAACTACTGCTTCTCTGAATGCAGCTTTAGGAATCAATTCTTTATGTATTCGCTCGTACCCATCTATCTCTTCATATTGATAATATCTTTCGAAAAATTCAATGGCCTTTTCGTATTGAACTATCAACGATTTCCCCGTAATAGTTTCTCTGTCTAATATTTGATTCATGTTTTTACCAAAGTAAACAATATCTATTCCTGAAAATCTAATCTGATTTTCATCTGCCAACAGTTCAGCTGCAACGTTGTAATATCCATTCTTGTATAGGTTTAACGTCTTTAATATATCTAAATTTATTTTCTTTATATCAAGTTTCTCTTTTAGCCTTGCTTCTAAAATATTAAACGTTAGGTTTTGAGACGACGATTCTATTTGTTCATAATCGACATTTATCCCTTTTAAGACCAGTCTTCTTAATTCGAACTTATCAACTTCTATCGTAGAAGTGTCAGCTCTTCTGTAAGCTTTTTTGTTGTAATAATATGGAGTATCTCTCCCTTTCTCCACTATTAACTTTATTATATTTTTATCAGCAATGTTTTCTACGTTTATCGAAAATCTAGGAACCGGTTCTATAGAGGTGTTGATCATATTTTCAATTCTCATGCACTCTTTTTTTATATCGTCTATACCTACAACATCTCCGTCATCGTTTATCCCAAATATTATCACACCACCGTTATAATTTGCATAGGCACTCACTGTTTTTAAAAATGCTTTCGTAATTCTTTCCTTATATTCCAAGTTTTGCTGCTCTTTCACTATTTGCCACCTCACTTGTTTTCACAATTATAATACCATAGGCATGATAATCTTGCAACGCTTTTGCTATCGTTTCATTTAGCGTTTCAAAATATGACGCTAAACAGCTTATCGTTTCACAGCGATTGAAACGCTACAGGGACAAATCCATCTTCTTGGTGCAGAAATTTTTAACATGCAAAAAGGCAGACCACCTCTTGCTCCTGCCTCTTTCTATTTAAAAAGTAAGTGCGATCCCATCGATAATCCGTTGAGTCATTTGGTGTACAACTTCCTCCATGAACCTCACAATAAAATATCCTGCACATTGAAAGCTTAAGTGTTGATGCCGCAACCAAAGGAAAACCATGCGATTTCTCGAAAGTTTAGATAGCATCTGAGAGGGGATAGACAAATGGGACGCTGCTTAGGTTATTATTTGGCGGTCATAAATCTCATCACCTTTGTGATCGCTGGTTTAGACAAACGAGCTGCAAGGCGTTCTAAAAGACGTGTACCAGAGAATAGCCTTTTTAAGCTAGCCTTGGCAGGGGGATCGGTAGGCTTATATTTATCCATGTTTGTTTTTCGCCACAAAACCAAACACAGCGCATTCAATTTCGGGCTCCCTGCTCTTATCATTGCCCAGGTATTTGTTTTTCTGTTCTTAAAACTGTACAGATGAGCTGCCGTTGCTCATGACGCTGATTGCGCTGATTTACGATTTTGTTACAATTCAGGGTACAATTTGGGTCTACAATTTGATTGCAGGATTTTCTTGCCACACTTATGCCTTTGTGCTATACTACTTATGGTATGTCTAGAACACACGCTTCTGGACCTGATGGGGTTCCGCATTTGCGGTCTATTCAGGGATGAAGGGGGCGGAGGCTCAAACCCGGACTGGGGAGGAGGTGAAAACAAATGTCCATCATTTCCATGAAGCAGTTGCTGGAAGCTGGTGTACATTTCGGCCACCAGACACGTCGTTGGAACCCTAAGATGGCACCCTATATCTTCACCCAGCGAAATGGAATCTATATCATCGACCTGCAGAAGACTGTCCGCATGATCGACCAGGCATACAACTTCGTCAGGGAAGTGGTAGAGAGCGGCAAGTCTATCCTCTTTGTGGGAACGAAAAAGCAGGCTCATGATTCCATCTACGAGGAAGCAACCCGCTGCGGGATGTTTTACGTTAACCAGCGCTGGCTAGGCGGTACCCTTACCAACTTCAGGACCATTCGCAGCCGCGTTGCTCGTCTGAAAAAGATCGAGCAGATGAAGGAAGATGGAACCTTCGATGTGCTGCCGAAGCGGGAGGTTCTGGAATTAGAAAAGGAAAGGGAGCGGCTACAGCGCTTTCTGGGCGGAATCAGGGATATGGATACCCTGCCTGGTGCTCTATTCGTAGTGGATCCACGCAAAGAGCGCATTGCTGTTGCTGAGGCCAGGAAATTAGGTATTCCCATCGTCGCTATCGTAGATACTAACTGCGATCCCGATGAGGTGGATTACGTGATTCCCGGCAATGACGATGCCATCCGCGCAGTAAGGCTTTTAACCTCCAAGATAGCAGATGCTGTTATAGAGGCCAGAGAAGGCCGACAAGGCGAGGATGTAGTAGAAGCAGAAGAGGAAATGGAAGAAGTTGCCGTTGAGGCAGAATAAAGGCGGGCCTCAAGCCCGCCTCAATTAAAGAAAGGAGGTAGAGAAAGTGGCAATTACAGCACAAATGGTCAAGGAGCTGCGGGAGCGTACCGGTGCCGGGATGATGGACTGCAAAAAGGCACTCACAGAAACCGGCGGCGACATTGAGAAAGCTATCGAGTACCTGAGAGAGAAAGGCCTGGCTGCAGCAGCCAAAAAAGCAGGCAGGATCGCTGCTGAAGGCTTGGTTGACAGCTACATCCATCCAGGCGGCAGGGTTGGCGTTTTGGTAGAGGTGAACTGTGAAACAGACTTTGTTGCCAAAACCGAGGACTTCCAAAACCTGGTTAAAGACATTGCAATGCAAATCGCAGCAGCCAAACCTGAGTATGTCAGGCGGGAAGAGATTCCTGCTGACGTTCTGGAAAAAGAGAAAGCGATTTACAGGGCTCAAGCCCTTGAAGAGGGCAAGCCTGAGAAAATTGTGGATCGGATCGTAGAAGGCCGTTTGGAGAAGTATTACAAAGAAGTATGCCTCCTGGAACAGCCTTTCATTAAAGATCCCGATAAAGACGTGCAGACCATAGTTAATGAAGCCATCGCAAAAATCGGCGAGAATATATCTGTGCGCCGCTTTGCTCGTTTTGAGCGCGGTGAAGGCCTGGAGAAGCGGCAAAACGATCTAGCAGCTGAAGTGGCCGCACAGCTGAAATAATGGGGACACACTTCGTGTTCCCATTTTCATCAAAATAGGTCATATCTGCTGCACCATTAAAGAATGGAGGAGCACTAGGTGGGTAAATATCGGAGGATTATCCTTAAGCTCAGCGGCGAAGCCCTGGCAGGAGACCGTGGCTTTGGCATAGATCCTGATATTTTACGCAACATCGCAGAAGAGATCAAGCAAGTTCAGGAAGCAGGTATTGAAGTGGCAATTGTGGTAGGGGGCGGCAATATTTGGCGCGGCGTTGCAGGCAGCGCTCAAGGGATAGACCGCTCCACAGCAGACTACATGGGCATGCTCGCCACCACAATCAATTCCCTTGCCCTTCAGGATGCCCTGGAAAAACTGGATGTGGAAACCAGGGTGCAGAGCGCCATCGAGATGAGGCAAATTGCAGAACCATACATCCGCAGGCGGGCGGTACGGCACCTGGAAAAGGGCAGGGTGGTAATTTTTGCATGTGGCACTGGCAACCCATATTTTTCCACAGATACAACGGCAGCGCTCAGAGCAGCTGAAATCGAAGCAGAGGTTATCCTCATGGCCAAGGGTGTGGACGGCGTCTACGATGCAGACCCAAAGAAAGATCCAAACGCCAACCGCTTCCAGCACTTAGGGTACCTGGACCTCTTGCAGAAAGGCCTGGGGGTAATGGATGCCACAGCCGCGTCCTTATGTATGGATAACAACATTCCCATCGTTGTGTTCAGTATCAAGGAGAAGGGCAACATTCTGAAAGCAGCAGAGGGACATGAGATCGGCACCATTGTGGGAAGGGAGGAATAGAAAATGGCTGATATTTTAGCCAGTGCTGAGGAGAAAATGCAGAAGGCAGTTGAGGCTGCCAAAAGGGAATTTGCTACTTTGCGGACAGGCAGGGCCCATCCGGGGCTTGTGGATCGCCTGCAGGTAGATTACTATGGAACTCCTACACCTCTCAATCAGTTAGCTAACATTTCCACCCCTGAACCACGTCTGCTTTTAATTCAACCCTGGGATAAAAACGCAGTCAAAGATATTGAAAAAGCAATCCTCAAAAGCGATCTCGGATTAACTCCCACAAGCGACGGCCAAGTGATTAGGATCGCAATTCCACCCCTCACCGAAGAAAGGCGCAAAGATATGGTGAAGTTGGCCAGAAAGATCGCAGAAGAACGGAGAGTTGGCGTCAGAAACGCCCGCAGAGAAGGCAACGACGAGATCAAGTCCCAGGAGAAAAAGGGCGAATTGCCTGAAGATGAATCAAAGCGTCTCTTGGATGAAATGCAGTCCCTGACAGACAAATACATAGAGCAGATAGATGAGCTGCTGGAACGCAAGGAAAAAGAAATAATGGAATTTTGACAGGGGCCCCTTGCAGCGGGGCCTTTTTTTCTTTGGGAGGAATTTTTATGGAGCAAGGCTCCTTGCCTAAACATATTGCCATCATCATGGACGGCAATGGCCGCTGGGCGCAGAAGAGAGGGCTGCCTAGGGTCATGGGGCACCGCCAGGGAATCCAGGCCCTGAAGAGGACCTTGGAGGAAGTGGTCAGACTGGGCATCCCTTTCCTCACAGTCTACGCTTTTTCCACAGAAAACTGGCAGCGTCCCAAAGAGGAAGTATCGTACCTGATGGGCCTCATCGAGGAATACATGAAAAAGGAAATTCATAACCTAGAGCGAAATAATATAAAAATAAAGCTTTTAGGTTCCCTCGATCCTCTGCCGCAGAAAGCCAGGGCTGCAGTAGAAGAGGCTTTAGAGCGCACTGCCAAAAAAAGCGGCACAACCCTTTCTGTTGCCCTCAATTACGGGGGACGTGCGGAATTGGTGCGGGCAGCCAGAAAGCTCGCCCAGGCTGTTTCAGCAGGAGAACTTGACCTAGAAAACATAGACGAAGAGCTCTTTGCAGCACAGCTGGATTCAGCGCCGCTGCCTGATCCGGACTTGTTAATCAGGACAGGTGGACAGATGCGGATCAGCAACTTCCTGCTCTGGCAGCTGGCATACACAGAGTTATGGGTGACGCCCAAGCTTTGGCCCGATTTTACGGCTCAGGATCTACAGGAGGCGATTGAAGATTACAGGCGCAGAACACGTAGATTCGGGAAAATCTAAAGACTTTGTTCGCAGGTTCACCACAGCCCTGTGGGGAATTCCTGTGCTTGTGGCAGCAATCATCTACGGCAGCTGGCCTCTGAACCTTTTGGTTTTAGCCTTAGCTGGCATCGCCTGCTGGGAATATAGAGGACTTGTGATCCGCAAAGGCGGAGACCCCAGCACTTTGGGCCTTTTCGGAGGCGTCCTGCTCCTTTTTTTAGCTCAGCAGGGGTACCTCTCCCTGCAATTTACCTTTGCCCTCCTGACCATAGGCAACTTGATTCTGGCTGCTGGAAGGTATAAAAAAGGTTCTGTTTTAACCAACGCTGCCTTTGCCATTTTGGGCGCTCTTTATGTAAGTTTTTTTTATTATTTGCTCAGCCTCAGGCAGCTGCCTGCATATAGAGGCAACTATGCCCTCTACGCTCTGTTTCTCACTTGGGCTACTGATATTTCTGCCTATTTCATCGGCGTAACCTGGGGAAGAACCCCCCTGGTGCAGGCCATCAGCCCCAAAAAAAGCAGAGAGGGAGCTTTGGCTGGACTCCTTGGCTGCGCCTTGGCTGGTGCCCTTTTAGGCACCTGGTTCCAGTGGTCCCTGCTGAAGGGAGCTTTTGTGGGCCTTGTAGTGAGCGTTGCAGCCCAGGCAGGCGACCTATGCGAATCTGCCCTCAAGCGGGATGCTGGCGTTAAAGATACAGGTCAGATTCTGCCGGGGCACGGCGGGATTTTGGATCGCTTCGACAGCATCCTCTTCGTGGCGCCGGTGCTTTACTTCGTCGTTCAGCTCTTGAAAGGGGTATGAAGATGACCGATGGGCAGAAAACCCTGCTGGGCGCTTTGGCAATAGCTGTGGTCCTTTTTCTCTTTTTCCGCTATCTTTTGGGGCTCGTGCTCCCTTTCATAATTGCGCTGATTATCTCAGGAATGATCAAACCACAGGTTCGGTGGCTGGAGCAGAACACAAAAGTGGGCAGGGGTTGGGCCACTTTATTTGCCCTGCTCTTTTTTATTTTCTGCCTCATTCTCATTCTGTTCTGGGGGACCTCCAGCCTTTATTTTCAACTGCAGGATCTCCTGCGGACCTTGCCCAGATACGAAGTGAATGTGACAAAGCTCGTGGAAGAGTGGCTGCGGGAGCTGGCTTTCTTCTACAACCGCCTCCCAGAACCGTTGATTTCCTCTTTGCAGGGCCTTTCAGCCTGGCTCTACGGGCAGGTGGAGGCAATTGCCAGATCTCTTGTGAACTGGGCGGTTCGCCTGCCGGAGTTTTTCCTCAACCTCACAGTGAGCTTCGTGGCAGCCTTCTTCATCACCAGAGACTACGATCTTATCCGCAGGGAGCTCCTCCGCTTTCTGCCCTCCAGCTGGCGGCAGCCTGCCTGGCAGGTGGTACGGGACGTCTTTGCCGCTATTGTGGGCTTTATCCGCTCGCAGCTCATCCTCATGAGCATCAGCGGCCTTGTGTGCCTTGTGGCGCTGTGGATGTTGAGGGTTAAATATGCTTTTCTCCTGGCGTGCCTCGTAGCTCTGTTGGATCTTCTGCCCCTTATTGGCCCCTCTGCCTTTTATCTGCCCTGGGCAGCGTATCATGTGGGCCTCGGCAATTACTCCTTCGCCCTAAGCCTTGTCCTCACCTTAATTGCCGGGACAGTGATCCGGCAGATAGCTGAACCTAGGGTAGTGGGCTCTCAGATCGGGCTGCACCCGTTAGCCACTCTCGTTGGTATTTATTTAGGCTTTCGTTTGTTCGGCACCTTCGGCCTCCTTTTGGGACCGGTTTTAGTGATCACCTTCAAAGCTATTGCCCGGGGATTTCTTTCCCCGCTCTTTCCTAAATCGTAGGGGGTAGATTGTTGAAAAAGATTTCCATTTTAGGCTCAACAGGCTCCATCGGCAGCCAAGCATTGGCAGTTGTCGAGGCCTTTCCGGAAAGACTGGAAGTTGTGGCTTTGGCTGCAGGCAGAAACGTAGAGAAACTTGCAGCACAGGCAATAAAGCACAGGCCCAAGCTCATCTCCATCGCAGATCCCGAGGACATTCCCCAGCTCCGGGCACTGCTGGGAGATTTCCGCTGCGAGATCCTGGCAGGGGATGAAGGGCTTGAGGCTGCAGCAGCCCACCCTGACGCAGACCTTGTTTTGTCATCCCTGGTGGGGATCGCAGGCCTGCCGCCCACCCTGGCAGCCTTAGAGGCAGGACGGGATGTGGCCTTGGCCAACAAAGAATCCCTGGTAGCAGGGGGCAGCCTGGTCCTGGCAGCAAAGGAGCGGGGAGGAGGGAAGCTTTTGCCTGTGGACAGCGAACACAGCGCCCTCTTCCAGTGCATCGAGGGCAGGGAGGAGCAGGTTGAAACCCTTGTCCTCACAGCCTCAGGGGGCCCTTTCCGGGAAGCAAAGCCAGAAGATTTAGCCAATGTGACTGTAAAAGAGGCGTTGGCCCACCCAAATTGGCAAATGGGTGCAAAAATTACCGTGGATTCGGCCACAATGATGAATAAGGGCTTGGAGGTCATCGAGGCCCACTGGCTCTTTGGCGTTCCTTATTCCAGAATCGAAGTGCTGGTGCACCCTCAGAGCATCGTCCATTCCCTGGTGAGGCTTGTGGACGGAAGCTGCCTTGCCCAGATGGCAGTCCCGGACATGCGCCAGCCCATTGCCTACGCCTTAAGCTATCCAGAGCGCTGGCCTTCTGTTGTGCCCCAGCTGGATCTTGCCAAAGCCTCCTTGACATTCCAGGAGCCGGATCCTGAGCTTTTTCCTGCTTTAGCCCTGGCAAGGGAGGCGGCCCTTGCAGGCGGAGGGGCGCCTGTGGTCCTCAATGCAGCAAACGAAGCTGCTGTAGCCGCCTTTTTGGCAGGTAAATTGAGTTTCCTCGGCATCTGCGCTGTAGTGGAGGAAGCTTTAGCTAAATTAGGCAGCGAAAAAGCTTCAAGTTTGGAGGAAGTATTAGCTTTAGACAAAAGAGCGCGGAGCTTGGCAGAAGAGCTCGCAAAACTTAAGTGAAAGGTGGGTGAGCCTGAACCCTCAAAGTGGGGGAACAGGAACTATGCTGACGATTATCGCAACGCTCTTTGTGATTGGCCTGTTGGTCTTTGTCCATGAAGGAGGGCACTTTCTGGCTGCAAAAGCAGTGGGGATCAGGGTTTGGGAATTTGCCCTGGGCTTCGGCCCGAGGATCTTTTCTTTCAAAGGCAAGCAGACCCGCTATTCAATCAGGGCACTGCCCCTTGGGGGATTTGTTGCTTTAGCCGGCATGGATCAGCCGCCGGAATCTGAAGAGGCTCTTTCCGAAGATCATCCTGAAAACTTCCAAAGCCGTCCTCTCTGGCAGAGGTTTATGGTTATTGCTGCAGGACCTGTAATGAATCTGGTCCTGGCTGTTTTCCTTTTCGCCCTTTACTTCAACCAGATTGGCGTCACCACAAGCCCAGTTCAAGAGGTGCTGCCTGACTCCCCTGCCCAAAGGGCGGGGATTCAGGTGGGGGACATTCTGGTGGGGACGGATCCCAATACCCCTCTCACCTCAGAACAGCTCGTCTGGACCATCAGCCGCAGCGCAAACCGCACTTTCAGGCTGTATTTCCTCAGAGATGGGAAAATGGAAAGCCGCCTGGTCACCCCACAGGCTCAGTCAGACGGCAGGGGGCTGCTCGGCATTACCTTCGGCGGAGTGGGCAAAGTATTCCGCCTGGGAGGGTGGAGGAGCATCAGGCAGGGCTGGCACTACAACAACCTGATGATCCAAATGGTGGTGCAGGCTTTAGGCAAAATGTTCCGCGGCACAGGGATCAGGGAAATGACAGGCCCTGTGGGCATGTTCAAGGTTGTGGGAGAAGTTGCTCCCCACGGCATCCTGCCCCTTTTGGCCCTGGCTGCCATGATCAGCACGAATCTCGGCCTCTTTAACTTGATTCCTCTGCCGGTGCTGGACGGAGGCTGGCTTTTGTTCCTCGTCATTGAGGGCGTGCGGGGCAAACCCCTAAAGCCAGAACAGCAGGGCTTGGCGCAGCTTGTGGGCATAGCGCTGCTTTTGGCCCTGACAGTACTGGTTACCTTCCAGGATTTAGTGAGGTTGAAGCTGTTTTGAGAAGAAAGACCAAAAAAGTGCAGGCTGGCACCCTTGCAATCGGCGGCGGTGCGCCTGTGAGCGTCCAGTCCATGACCACCACAGATACCAGAAATTGGCAGGAGACAGTCCGGCAGATCAAGGCTTTGGCTGACGCAGGCTGCGAGCTTGTGCGGGTGGCTGTCCCGGATTTCGAGGCAGCAGCAGCTTTGCCGAAGATCTGCGCTGCCTCGCCTATTCCTGTGGCAGCAGATATCCACTTTGACTGGCGGCTGGCTTTGGAAGCCTTGAAAGCCGGTGTCCACAAGCTGAGGATCAATCCAGGCAACATTGGAGATGCAGCGCGGGTGCGGCAGGTGGTGCTGGAGGCCAAGGCCAGAGGTTGCCCCATCAGGATCGGCGTCAATGCAGGTTCTTTAGAGAAGAAGCTCCTGGCCAAATACGGCAAGCCCACAGCAGAGGCTTTAGTGGAAAGCGCCTTGGAGAAGGTGGCGCAGCTCGAGAAGCTTGACTTTGACCAGATCGTCATTTCCCTGAAAGCTTCCCAGGTGCCGCTTATGATCGCAGCATACAGGTTAATGGCAGAAAAAGCACCCTACCCCCTCCACCTTGGAGTTACTGAAGCCGGCACTGCCTACAGCGGCACCATCCGCTCTGCTGTGGGAATAGGCGCCCTGTTGGCAGATGGAATAGGCGACACAATCCGTGTTTCCCTGACTGCCGACCCCACAGAGGAGGTCAGGGCAGGCTACGAAATCCTCAAAAGCCTAGGGCTCAGACAAAGAGGCCCGACCCTCATCTCCTGTCCCACCTGCGGCCGCTGCGAGATCAAACTCCTCCAGCTGGCAAGGGAAGTGGAAGAGAGGCTCGGGGAGGTGGATATGCCCATTCAAGTTGCAGTGATGGGCTGCGCAGTCAACGGCCCAGGGGAGGCAAGGGAAGCAGATGTGGGCATCGCCGGCGGCAGGGGAAAAGGCCTGGTTTTCCGCAAAGGTGAAGTGGTGGCCAGGGTAGATGAAGAGGAGCTTGTGGACGCTTTATTTAGGGAAATAGGCAAGTTGAAGGAGTGCATAGACAATGAGAATGAGTGAGCTTTTCGCACCAACCCTCAGGGAGGTGCCAGCTGAAGCTGAAATAGCAAGTCATAAACTGCTGCTGCGGGCAGGCTACATGCGGAAGCTCGCAGGCGGCATTTATACATATCTTCCCCTGGCTATCAGGGTTCTGCAGAAAATCGAGGCCATTATCAGAGAGGAAATGGACAGGGCAGGCGCCCAGGAACTGCTTATGCCCATCGTCCAGCCCAGGGAGCTTTGGGAGAAAACAGGCCGCTGGGACGTTTATGGCGAAGAGATGTTCCGCCTCCAGGACCGGCACAAAAGGGAATTCTGCCTTGGACCCACCCACGAAGAGCTGATCACTTCCATAGTGGCCCAGGAGATCCGCTCCTACAGACAGCTGCCTGTGGCGCTGTATCAAATTCAAAACAAGTATCGGGATGAGATCAGGCCCCGCTTTGGCCTGATGCGGGCCCGGGAATTTATCATGAAAGACGCTTATTCCTTCCACAGGAACGAAGAGTCTTTAGACGAATACTACCGAAGGATGTACGAGGCTTACGCCCGCGTCTTTGCCCGGGTAGGCCTGTCTGCAAGGCCTGTAGAGGCAGATTCAGGCGCCATTGGCGGCAACATTTCCCACGAGTTCATGGCCCTTGCCCCCAGCGGCGAGGCAGAGATTGCCTACTGCACAAACTGCGACTATGCTGCCAACGTTGAGCGGGCAGAAGCCCTACCGCCTCCTGCAGGCGGCGGGTCTGAAGCCCAGCCCCTTGAGGCGGTGGATACGCCGGACAAGCATACAGTGGAAGAAGTTGCAGCTTTTCTCGGGGTCGAGCCCCAGCAGCTCATCAAAACCATGCTGTACCTCGCAGACGGCGAACCCATTGCAGTTTTGGTAAGAGGGGATCACGAGGTTAACGAGGTTAAAGTGGCCAATCTGTTAGGAGCAACAAACCTCACCTTGGCAGATCCTGACACCATCCGCCGGATTACTGGTGCGCCTGTAGGCTTTGCAGGGCCAATTGGCTTGAAAGAAGAGATTCCCTTTTACGCAGACCACGCTGTAATGGCAGTGGAAAGAGGGGTTGTAGGCGGCAACAAGAAAGACACCCACCTGATCAATTTGGATCCGAAGCGGGATCTGGAACCATTGGGAGTTAAAGCTGCGGATTTGCGCTTGGTTGTAGAGGGGGACAGCTGCCCCCGCTGCAGGGAAGGCAAGCTCCAGCTGGCCCGGGGGATCGAGGTGGGTCAGGTCTTTAAACTCGGCACCAAATACAGCGAAGCAATCGGTGCAGTTTATCTTGATGAGGAAGGGAAAACCCAGACCATGGTTATGGGCTGCTACGGCATTGGCGTTTCCAGAACCATGGCTGCAGCCATCGAACAGAACCACGATGAGTTCGGCATCTGCTGGCCTGTGGCAATTGCTCCCTATCAGGTCCTCATCGTGCCCATAAACTGGCAGGACGAAGAATCCAGGGCTGCCTGCGAAAAGCTTTACGCAGAACTGGAAGCCCGGGGCATAGAGGTGCTTTTAGACGACAGAAACGAGCGGGCTGGTGTGAAATTCAAGGATGCAGATTTAATCGGCATTCCCCTG
Organism: Clostridia bacterium DTU084; assembly: GCA_001512905.1. GTDB lineage: Bacteria > Bacillota > DTU084 > DTU084 > DTU084 > DTU084. The sequence continues at coordinate 25,293 of LFTB01000050.1, forward strand.
CGGGTGACCATAGGTCCCAAGACCCTGGCTCAAAATGCTGTGGAAATAAAGGTCCGCAAAGGGGGCAAAATGGAGCTGGTGGGCATTGATGAAGCAGCAGGGTGGCTGGAAAACTGGCTCAGGGAGGCCCAGACATGATCGAACTCGTCAGCTTGACAAAAAGCTACAACAAAGGCCAGATAAAGGCAGTAGATGATCTGACCCTGACTGTGGAGCCTGGGGAGATCTTCGGCTTTTTGGGTCCAAATGGTGCGGGCAAGACCACCACCATTAAAATGATGGTGGGGGTTTTAGCCCCAGACAAGGGTCAGGTGAAGATCGCAGGTATTGACATGGCGAAAAACCCCCTGGCTGCCAAAAAGAAGCTGGGCTACGTGCCGGACAATCCAGATTTGTACCAGCGGATCACAGGAGAAGAATATCTTGCTTTTTTGGGAGACGTCTACGAGGTGCCCCTCGAGGAAAGACAGGAGCGCATCGGAAGGCTCGCAGAAACCTTCAGCTTGACAGCAGCCCTTCCTGATCCGATCGGCAGCTATTCCCACGGCATGCGGCAGAAACTGGTGGTCATCGGCGCCCTGCTCTCGGATCCGGAAGTGCTGATCCTCGACGAGCCCATGGTGGGCCTCGATCCCAAAAGCTCGCACCTTTTGAAAGAGATCCTTCGGGAACATGCCAGAGCCGGCAAGATCGTCTTCTTTTCCACCCATGTCCTGGAGGTGGCAGAGCGCTTCTGCCACAGGCTGGGCATTATCAACCACGGCAAGCTGATTGCCCTGGGAACCATGGAGGAACTGCAAGCGAGCTATGGTGGAAACCTTGAGGAGATCTTTTTGGAGGTAACCCAATGAAAAAAACCTTTGCCCTCTGGCGCTTGTACCTAAGAAACAACTTCAGTTTCCGGGAAAGAGGAAGCAAGGTGCACAGGTGGCTCCTCCTGCTTCTTCTCCCCTCCATCATCGGTTTTCTGACCCTTTTCTACCAGTTCTTTGCAGGGATCTACCAGGCCTTGCCCTCGCACCAGGCACCTTTGGGGCTTTTGGTTGCGGTTTTGTCTGCAAACGCCATTGTCCTCCTCTTCGGCCTTTTCTACCTCCTCTCCGCCTTTTTCTTTGCAGAGGACACAGAGCGCCTCCTGCCCCTGCCTCTGCGGCCCTGGGAAATCTCCGGAGCCAAGTTTCTTACGATCCTCGTCAACGAATACATCACCCTCCTGCCTCTCCTCCTGCCGGCTTTCGCTGCCTGGTGGCAGTTTTATCCAGACCCCCTCTTTTGGCTCAAAGGGGTTCTTGTTTTCCTGTTTGTGCCTGTAATTCCTCTCTCTGCGGCAGGAGCCATCGCGCTTGTGGTGATGAGGTTTGTCAATTTGCCCAAAGGCAGGGACTTTTGGCGGGTAGTGGGCATTTTGATTTCGCTGTTGATTGCCTTTGCCATCCAGTATCTGGCCATGGGAGTGCAGAGGGGAATCACCCAGGAAGAACTCCTTAGCCACCTTCTGACCCCAGGAGGCCTTGTGGACCTTTTGGGAAGAAATTACCCCCCTGCCCTGTGGGCAGTGCGCTTTCTGGTACAAAATGATTTCCTTGCCCTTGTAGGGTTCGTTCTGTTTTCTGCAGCTGCAGCTGGCCTGTTTTTGTTTTTCGGACAGCTCCTCTTTTTCAAAGGAGTTGTGGGAGGAGGGGAGGTAAGTGGAGGCAGGAGAAAGGCTGCCGCAAGGCAGCGGGTGAGAAGCGTTCTCGGAGCTCTCCTTTGGCGGGAGATCGCGCTTGTTGTGCGCAATCCAGTCTTCCTCACAAACAGCCTTATCAATCTGTTCCTGCCGCCTGTTATCCTGTTCTTCCTCTGGCGAAGCGGCACGGAAAGCCTGCCTGCTCAGGTGCCCTTTGCTTATTTGGAATTAGGAGCCGCAGGCTACATTGCCTCCCTGCCTGTGCTGAGCGTTTTGCCGTCTACTGCCATCTCCAGGGAAGGAAAACAGTTCTGGCTGTCGCGCCTTATCCCTGTCCCGCCGAAGCTGCAGCTTCTAAGCAAGCTTCTGGCAAGCAGCCTGGCAACTTTCTTGGGAGGCGTGGTGGGGCTTGTGATGCTGAGAGCCCTTTTCCCAATTCCGCTAGAAGGGCTGCTGCTGGCACTTTTTATAGGTTTTTGGGGAAGTTTAGGTGTAGGAGAGCTGGCCCTTTTAGTTGACGGGCTGTGGCCGAATTTAGAATGGACAGATCCCCAAAAAGCCATGAAAGGAAACCTCACAGGCTTATATGCCATGCTCCTTGGGGGCCTGTACCTCGGGATCCTGGCCTTTTTGGTTGTGAAGCTGCTAGGCTGGGGAGTTGAGATTCGCAGCGTCTTCCTCTGCCTGTTCGTGCTTTTCAGCTTTGGGAATTTTGCCTTTGGGCGGCTTTTAGGCAGGCAGGCGCCGCGTGTGTACTGGCAGGAGAGATAAAAAAAGGAGGCGGTATCAAAACCGCCTCGAAATGTTAACGTTATTGATTTCGGCTGTTAACTTTCCATGCATTGAACTGTCTGCTTAAAAAAGGAAAATTAGCGCGCTCAGCAATAACTTTCCGGGAAACCAGCCCTTCACAGCTCCGGCAGATTCCGCGATCCTTTTCTGTTTGGTTAACCAAAGGTTCCGCACAGCAGCGACATTCAGTCATGAAACCCACCTCCTTTATCTTCCGATAGGTATCTTTGGAGGGCTTGTCTATATTATAGCGCATTTTTTCACTAAGTGCAAATTTGTACATGTAAACTTTTTATTAAGATATTTTTTCCTTTTTCTAACAATTTTCAAGGAGGATGGCGGTGAGGCAGGAACATTATTTCACCCCAGACCCACAAGGCAAACACCAGCTGCAGAAGCTGGAACTTGAGATCTTAGGTCAAAAACTGGTTTTCTGGACGGATCGAGGTGTTTTTTCCAAGCGGAAGCTGGACCGGGGCACGAGGCTGCTTTTGGAAAGCATAGATCTGGGAGAAGCAAAGCGGGTTTTGGATTTGGGCTGCGGCTACGGCCCAATTGGCATTACTTTGGCGAAACTCGCGCCCCATGTGCAGTTTTGGCTGAGCGACATCAACAAAAGGGCAGTGGAGCTTGCGCAGCGGAATGCGGAAGCAAACGGGCTTAAAAACTGCCAGGTGCTCTGTGGGGACGGCTTTGAGCCTTTTAGTGGCGAGAGATTCGATTTGATTGTCACCAATCCCCCGGTGCGGGCAGGCAAGAAGGTGATCTATGAATTATTTGCCCAGGCCAAAGACCACCTCACAGAAGGGGGGAGACTGGTCCTGGTGATGAGGACCCAGCAGGGCGCAAAATCCGCCCTGCGGAAACTTGCAGAAATCTATCCCAGGGTGGAGGAGGCTGAGCGGGGCGGCGGCTTTAGGGTACTGGAGTGCTGGCGCTCTTAAAGAAACGGTGCTAACTCCTCTGGCGGCTGCATAAGGTTTAAAGAACCGCCAAAGGAGGATCGCCATGAGCCCAAGAAAAATCGTCTTCATCAGCTATCTGTCCCCCCGAGCTTTACAGGTCTATTTGGGGGTTTTTCTTGCTTTCTGCTTCAGCCTTACCATGGTTTTGGCCCGGGGCCAGTTCCTCATCTGGACAACTGTCCCTGCCGGCGCTATTGCAGGGAAGGTGGTGGTGATCGATCCGGGCCACGGCGGCATCGATCCGGGCTGTGTAGGCAAAAGCGGCTGCCAGGAAAAGGAGATTGTGCTCGCTGTGGCAAANNAACCTCAAGATCATTCTCACCAGAGAAGACGACAGGGCTCTGGCGGAAAACGGCGATCCTCGCCTGCCGTGGAAGAGGCGGGATCTGGAGGCGAGAACCCAGATCGCAAATCAGGCAAAAGCAGACGTTTTCCTGAGCATCCACGCCAACAGCTTTCCAGAGCCCATCTGGTCCGGCAGTCAGACTTTCTACCACAGCTCCTCGCCAGACAGCAAGCTCTTGGCTGAATCCATCCAGGATTCTCTTGTAAAGGACCTCGGCCCCAACCGAAGGCGCGCTTTGGCTGCAGACTACAGGGTGCTGCGGGACAGCAAAATGCCGGCTGTTGTGGTGGAGATTGGCTTTCTCTCCAACCCCAGGGAAGAGAAGCTTCTGCAGGAGGCTGCCTATCAAAAGAAAGTGGCGAAAGCAATTGCCTCGGGACTAGCCGCCTATTTTGCAGCCAAATACCGCCAGGAACGCGGCAGGGGAGAGCAGGCAGAAAAGGTGGATGCAAATCTGGACAGAACCCGGGAGCAGCTGTGGAAACTGCGCGGCGCTTTGGGACCTGGGGAGGTGCTTTTATACTTCGAAGGGCTGGACCACAGCAACGACCTTTTGGTGCCTGTTGTGCACGACCTGGGAGTGCCTAAAGAAGGCCTCTCCACAGCAGAGCTTGCGGAAAAGATAGTTTTGGCGCTGATTGCAGGCCCCAAGTCAGACAGCGTCCTTTTCCGCACGTTCCCGCCCGAGACGAGACTCTTAGGCCTTGAGATCCGGGGCGACTGCGCTGTGGTGAACTTCAGCAGGGAACTCGTTAGCAAGCACTGGGCAGGCAGTTGGGGAGAAGAGCTCACCATTTATTCTTTAGTCAATTCGTTAACTGAGCTGCCGCAGATTAAACGGGTGCGGATCATGGTGGAAGGTAAGCGTAATGTGAGCATCGGCGGCCACGTCTTTTTGGATCACGACTTCGAGCGCAGGGATGATATCATCCTGCCAGTGAAAACTAAAAGGTAAGGAGGGATGAGGAAATGACAATTGCGCTGGGAGTTTTTTGTCCCCATCCGCCTCTTCTGATTCCTCAGGTAGGGGGCAGGGAGCTTGCGAAAGTTGAAAAAACCCGCAAGGGGCTGATTAAAATAGCGGAAAAGGTAAAGGAAGCAGAGCCGGAAGTGCTGGTGATTATCAGCCCCCATGCGCCGTTGTTTCAAGAATATTTTTCTCTCTGGGAGCTGCCGTGGCTCAGAGGAGATTTTGGCAAGTTCGGGGCCCGGGATGTGAGTATGGAGTTTGAGATCGATTTGGCCTTGGCCGCAGAGATTGCAGCCCGGGAGAGGAAGCTCGTCCGCCTAGACAGCATAGGGAAAGCTGCCCGTTACTGCTTTTATTCCGTGCTGGACCACGGGTGTATGGTGCCGCTCTTTTATTTCCAAGAGGCGGGGGTAGAGGTGCCCATTCTTCCCCTGGGAATGAGCATGCTTCCTTTCCCGGATCTCTACAATTTCGGGATCCTGCTGCGGGAAGCTCTCGAGGCGCAGGGACGGCGGGCTGTGATCGTCGCTAGCGGCGATCTGTCCCACTCTCTGACCCCAAGCGCCCCTGCTGGTTACAACCCGCAAGGGGAAATTTTTGATCGGACTTTAGTGGACAAGCTTGCGAGGCTGGATCTTGAGGGCATTGCCGGCATGGACCCCCGCCTCATCGAGGAAGCGCACCAGTGCGGCTACAACGCTCTGGCCATCATGCTGGGAGCATTTGAGGGGCTGGACGCCCAAGCAGCTGTCCTCTCCTATGAAGGTCCTTTTGGGGTGGGGTACTGCAACTGCCTCATCACCACAAGCGGCAGAGAGGATCCAGAGCGGAAGCTTGCAGACAAGCTCACAGCTGTCTACAGACAGCTTTTCGCTGTCCAAAGGGAAGGGGCAAGCGAGCCTGTGGCTTTAGCCATTGAGGCAGTGGAAACCTACGTTACTTCCGGGAAAATCATCGAGCCCCGCCCCTCGCAGCTTCTGGGAAAAAAAGGCGGCGCTTTCGTTTCAATCAACAAAGGCGGCCAGCTGCGGGGCTGTATAGGCACCATCTCCGCCACTAGATCCAGCCTGGCAGATGAAATTATCCACTGCGCCATCGCAGCTGCCACAGAAGATCCCCGTTTTCCTCCTGTCCGGGAGGAAGAGCTGCCTTATCTTACATATTCTGTGGATGTGCTGGGGGAGCCAGAGAGAATCGCATCTCCCGCACAGCTGGATCCCAAGCGCTACGGGGTTATTGTGAAGGCAGGCAGAAGGCAGGGGCTGCTGCTTCCCGATTTGGAAGGCATCGATACTGTCGAGGAGCAGCTGGATATTGCAAAAAGGAAAGCTGGCATCGGGCCAGATGAGGAAGTGGAGCTGTATCGCTTTCAGGTGGTGCGCTATCAATGAAAAAGGGTCTTTTTTGGCAGCGGGAAGGAGAGAGAGTTCGCTGCCAGCTCTGCCCCCACAGCTGCCTTTTGGCGGCTGGGCAGCGGGGGATGTGCTTCGGGAGGGAAAACAGGGAAGGCGAGCTCCTTGCTGCCACTTACGGCCGGGTTTCGAGCTGTGCTGTGGACCCGGTTGAGAAAAAGCCCCTTTATCATTTTTTCCCAGGCTCTTTGGTGCTTTCTGTGGGCACAGTGGGCTGCAACTTCTCATGCTGCTTCTGTCAGAACTGGCACATTTCCCAACAGGAGGCTCCCACAGAATACATGAGCCCCGAAAGGCTTGTGGAGCTGGCTTTGGAGGTCAAGGCGCGGGATCCGAGGGTGGTCGGGATTGCCTATACGTATTCAGAACCCCTGGTTTGGTACGAGTACGTCAAAGAAGCAGCTTCCCTGGCCAAAAAAGAGGGCCTTGTCAATGTTCTGGTCACCAATGGGTTCATCAATCCTGAGCCTTTGAGGGAACTTCTGCCCTTTATCTCAGCGGCCAATCTGGATTTGAAGGCAGCAGGCGATGCCTTTTACAGAAAATACTGCGGCGGAAATAGCCAGGCACCGAAAGAGGCTGCAAAGCTTTTGCGGGAGAAGTGCCACTTGGAAATCACAACCCTACTCATTACAGGCCTCAACGATTCTGCAGAGGAAGTGGGAGCGCTTGTAGACTGGATTGCAGAGGAACTTGGTGAAGATGTGCCCCTTCACCTGTCCCGCTATTTTCCCAATTACAAGTTAACCCTTCCGCCTACGCCAATTGAAACCATGAGGCAAGCCAAAGAAATAGCCCAAAAGAAGCTCCGGTATGTTTATCTGGGAAATATCGGCATTGAAAACACTTATTGCCCCTACTGCAGTGAAGTGGTTGTCATTCGGCAGAGGCAGGTCAAGGTTAATTTGGCAGAGGGAAAGTGCCCCGGCTGCGGCAGGCTGCTACCTATTGTTAGCATGAAAGAGGACCAGGGGTGACACACTAACCCATGAAAGGGGGTAGTGTGAATTGGTTAGAGTCATGTGCAGCGTCAGCAACTGCCACTACTGGGATCAGGGGAATGTCTGTCAGGCATCACAAATCATGGTTACAGCAGATTCATTGGCAGATCCTGCGCCTGATAGCCTCGATGCGCCTCAGGCCAGCACCATCCAGGCCACGCCTGTGGAAAATTGCATGGAAACCTGCTGCAAAACCTATGTTTCCCGGAACTCTCAAGATATTTATCGAGATCAAATCACCAGGAGATAAAAAAAGGGAAGAGGTTAAACCTCTTCCCCGGCAGCACCTGTGAACAAACTTTTCTCCGCTTCGCGGATGAGTTTGCGCACCATGTTGCCGCCAATCTTCCCGCACTCGTAGGTGGTCATGTTTGCCCACCCTTTTTCCATGACCTTCTGCAAGAGGCCTAGTTCTTCAGCTGTCTCGTACTTGAATTTATCCAAGACTGGGGCTGCTTCTGGGACAAGATGTCCTCTGCGCTTAGGCACAGCAAATCACCCCCAAGACAGTTGAGCTGCGGGAAAGTTGATGTCAAAAGGAGGCCTGAGGCAAGCCTCAGGCCTGATGTAATTTATTGCTGTAGGTTGATGCCTGCGTCCTGAGTCTGGCTGGGTGTGCCAGGAGGAGTCAGAGAAGCGCTATCAGCGTTTTTGCCGATCTGCTCCCGGAATCCAACTTTCACACCCTGAGCAGCCTGCTGGATCAGAGCCTGCTCAGCAGCCTGGATCATGCGGCGAACCATGTTACCACCAACTGCACCACAATCGCGAGAGGTCATGTATCCCCAGTAATCATTGACGATACGAGACTGATCAATACCGAGTTCGTTGGCAACCTCATACTTGAACTGATCCAGAGCTTGCCTTGCCTGCGGATACATTACCTGGTTTCCACTTCTTTGGCCAGCGCCCATTCAATTCACCTCACTTTCAGTGGATTTGTTTGTAGTATATCCCCGCTTTCGAGTTGCATGCTAGAAGTGATTGGCAGCTAAGGATTTCCCTGACGTTTATCTGCAAGCCGCTTGGCAAAGGCGAACATCTGCTTTGGGGTGAAGTCCCGCCAGCCCCGTCCTGAGAGGAAGGCTTCGGTCAGGCCCAGCTCTTCGGCCACCTCAAGCCCCAGCTTCTGATTTTCATCCAGCACGGCCTCAGCGCCGCGCTTGACCATTTCCCTGACCATGCTCCCAGCCTCTCGGCTTGTCAGCTGGCCCCAGCCGTCCTTTTCAATTTTTGGCAAAAGGCCCAGCTTTTCTGCAGCCTCTCTTTTCAGGTCCTCTGATGCCTTCACATCTACCACCTCCGCCTATAGTGTGTCCGGGGCACCTATTTTCAGCCGGGGAAATAGTGCCACAGAACGGAGCATGGGAGAGGATAAGGGAGCTAGGGCAAGCTGAAGAGGAAGAAAAACTTCTGCTGCCTACTTGACTAATACGTCCGAATTAGGTATACTAACTATTGCTTAGGGCGAATAGCTCAGTTGGCTAGAGCACCTGCCTTACAAGCAGGGGGTCACAGGTTCAAGTCCTGTTTCGCCCACCATTTTCATGGAGCCGTGGTGTAGCTGGTTAACATACCTGCCTGTCACGCAGGAGATCGCGAGTTCAAGTCTCGTCGGCTCCGCCATCGAGCCGAGATAGCTCAGTTGGTAGAGCAGAGGACTGAAAATCCTCGTGTGGTCGGTTCGATTCCGACTCTCGGCACCAGAATTTTTTCACGTGCGGAAGTGGCTCAACGGTAGAGCATCGCCTTGCCATGGCGAGGGTTGCGGGTTCAAATCCCGTCTTCCGCTCCATGAGGCGACATAGCCAAGTGGTAAGGCGGCGGTCTGCAAAACCGCTATTCCCCGGTTCAAATCCGGGTGTCGCCTCCAAACCACGACAACAATTTTGAACTATGATAGAAAGAAAAGCCCTTGCCATAAGGGCTTTTCTCTATTTTTTGGCAAAAGGCGAATAAACTGCAAATAAAAGGCAATGGCTCTGCCAGCAACAGGACTCCATTGAGCGGTGTGCCGTTCTTTCCAGATCCAACAGCCGTGAATGTGGTTTTTAGATTTTGATTATTTGCCGAATACTGAATTGTTTTCACGGTTGTTTTATCAAGGGGGATCAATATGAAAAAAATAACAGCGCAGCTTTTAGCATTGTGTCTGCTGTTGAGCTTTGCTGTCTCTAGTGCAGCTGATATAGCCTCGGCTGATGCTGCACTGTCGGAAGATGGCCGGGATATTGTGATCCTTTTTACAAGCGACGCGCACAGTGGTATAGACAGCGGCTGGACATATAGCGGCGTAGATGTGATCCGGAGTCAACTAATTGCAAAGGGTAATCATGTCATTCTCGTAGACAACGGCGATGCCGTTCAGGGCGAACCCCTTGCTGCGCTGACAGCAGGCGGTGCAATTATCCAGCTGATGAACACCCTTGGCTATGATGTGGCAACTATCGGAAACCACGAGTTCGACTACGGCATGGAGCGGTTTATGGAGCTTGTTGAGATGGCCGATTTTCCATATATTAGCTGTAATTTCAACAAGTCAGGGGAGCTTGTCTTTGAACCATACATTATAAAGGAGATTGGCGGCACCAGGATTGCCTTTGTAGGCATCACCACCCCCTGGACGCTGAGAAGCTCCACCCCTGCATACTTCATGGACAAAGATGGCAACTTCATTTATGGTTTCATGCAGAGCAGCGATGGGAAAGATCTATATGCAGCTGTTCAAAAGGCGGTAGATGAAGCAAGATCTGAAGGTGCGGATTATGTTGTTGCAATGGCGCATCTCGGCAATTTGGCTGATTTGAAGCCGTACACAGCTTCAGATGTGATAGAAAACACGACTGGTATTGATGTCTTTCTCGACGGACACAGCCACGACCTTGAACAGGTCATAATAAAGAACAAAGCCGGCAAGGAGGTCTTCCGTTCTGCCTGCGGAACAAAGCTTGAAGCGATAGGATATGTGCGCATCACAAAAGAAGGGAAAATCAGCACCGGCTTGTACAGATGGGCCAACCATGAGAATGCAGTTGAGGTTTTGGGTCTTGAGTCCATTATGAACGAGGCCATTGAAAAGGCAAAGCAAGAACTCAGTGCTTCACTTGCAGAAGTAGTTGGGACAAGCAAGGTTGATCTCCTGACGGAAGATCCGGCCACCGGGATGCGTATTGTCCGCAGCGCAGAGACTGCCATTGGCAACTTCTGTGCAGATGCATATCGCTATGTATCTGGTGCTGATCTCGCGTTTGTAAACGGAGGCGGCATCCGGGACAGCCTCCGCAAAGGTGAGATTACCAGGGAGGACATCTTAAAGATCCACCCCTTCGGCAATATGCTCAGCGTGTGCGAGGCAACAGGTCAGGAGATCCTGGATGCCCTTGAGTTCAGCGTGCGTGCCTGGCCTAAAGAATTCGGCGGCTGGCTCTGTCCTTCAGGGATTAGTTATGAGGTGCATACATACATAGATTCCAGCGTGGAAACAGATGAGGCTGGCTTGTTTGTGGGGGTTGGCGGCGAGTATCGGGTAAAGAACGTTTATATTGGGGATGAACCGCTGGATCTAAACAAGACCTACACCGTAGCAAGCCACAATTACATGCTCCAGAATATGGGCGATGGCTATACTATGTTTGCTGACAATGTATTTATGCCAAACACGGCAATTTCTGACATTCAGGTTCTTATTAAGTATATAACCGAAGGTCTTGGCGGAGTCATCGGTCCGGAATATGCAGAACCTCAGGGGCGAATCACCTTTGTGACGGAAAGGGCAGATTAAGGACTTTAACACACGCTGCCCCTCTTAGAGTGGGGAGAAGACCGGAATATCTGTCCCATTGAACGTCCTCTCTCATATGTTCGTTTGATTTAGGCCTGTGGCAGGATTTAGGTTCTCTGTTAAAAAACTGGAGGTTTTTTGAGGACTGGATAGAATATTCAAAGTACAACCTGTTTTCATAGTTTTTCATTCTGGAGCGGGTTTTCACGAAAGGTCAGGTATTAGATAAGGGGTGATCTTATGCCGGAAGCAGTAACGATGAGAAATAAAAGATGGGGTATTGTCTTTTCAGCAGTACTGGCATTACTCGTATTTTGTGCTGCTGTATCCAGCCAGAACCAGCTTCCTGAAGGGTTTGTATATGTGACTGATGTGATTCCAACGGCACTGCTTGAGATACGCTACTTCAGTGAGGACAACTTTGTCGGTGCGGTGATCGACGGCTATCATGCGCCAAAGGCCATCCTTACCATTGAGGCGGCACAGGCACTTAAAAAAGCAGCAGATCTTCTATATGAGCAGGGATACTACATTAAAATTTTCGACGCTTACCGCCCCCAGCGAGCAGTAGACCATTTCATACGCTGGGCAAAGGATCTAAATGATACCAAAATGAAGGAAAAGTACTATCCTGCTCTAGATAAATCCGTTCTATTTGAGCTGGGATATATTGCCGAAAAATCCGGCCATTCACGGGGAAGCACTGTTGATTTAACTTTAGTTGATATCTCCACAGGCGAAGAGCTTGATATGGGAAGCGGGTTCGACTTTTTCGGCGAAATTTCAAACCACGGCACAGATTTAATCACAGAGGAGCAGGAGGAGAACCGGAATATCCTGCGCGATGCAATGGTTGCAGCCGGTTTCGAAGTTTATCCAGAGGAGTGGTGGCATTACAAATTAAAAGATGAGCCTTATCCGGATACATACTTTGATTTTCCGGTTGAATAGGGTGATAAGTGGAAGGAAAATGATAAAAACAGTAAAATCATCTGCATTAATTCTTGTTTTTGTGTTTGCCTCCTGCAGCACCAAGCTGCCTGCTTCAGATGAATTAGCGCAGAGCAGTCCAGTGCTCTCTAGAAGCCAATCAAAAGATGAAAAATACATTGTTATTTCAGAACAATACGGATTCATGCTGGAATTGCCAAGCTCCTGGGAAGGTAAGGTGGAGATAAGCGAAGCTCGTGATTTTGTTGTATCACACAAGACTGTGTCCGAAAGCGCTTTAGCACAAAATCCTATTATATTCACTATAGTTGAATATGGAAGCAGGGAAAAGTGGGAACAGGATTCAAAAAAGGAGGGTCAGCCCTTTCCTTTCAAAAAGTTAGGCGAAATAGGTGGCAAGGTTTATGCTTATATTCTCCCTTTTGATCTTCCCTATGATGAAAAAACACCTGAAGACTTGAAACAGTACACAGAGATGATGAATGAAGTCGAAGAAGTGTTAAAGACTTTCAAAGCTGTAGTGCAAAATAGATAAAGTTGGTATCAAATTCTGCTGCTGGATTTTGATAGAATTCTTGATTAGTATCTGCTCAGCAGACCGCACATGTCTAGGAGTTGATTTGCACAGACGGCATAAGTCTGGAAATGGAACTGCCGTCGTTTGGATTAAGCAATTTTTCGCTCCGTCAAACCCGGAAATTGCGGAGCGATTTTTTTGTGGTAGCTCTTGCTACTTGATCTCGAATATAGTAAAATTTGATCAAGGAAAATATTTCTATAGTGGGGGTTAAAACGTGAAGGTATTTATTATGGATGTGGAGGAGACCACAAGCCGGACCGTTGTGGCCAGGGCAGAAGATCTTCAGCAGGCTATTGCGAAGGTACGGGCAGGAAAAGATTTTGCAGTGCTCCGCGAGCATCCTGTAACGCAGTTGAAAGTTATCCGTCACGAGCAGAGGGAATCGTAGTGGTTTTCTCTTTTCTGAATTCTCAGCCTGTGATTATGATATTTAGATATCCTCTCGAAGAAGCAAGTCATTTGGCGATGATATTGTGTTGGAACAAAACAATTGCAGGTTTTGAAAGCAGAGGGCGAATCGGTTAAACTTAAGTTTAAAGCGGATTGAAAAATTTGGTGAGAAACAGATTTATGAATAAGCAGTGGCCTTTGCCATTTCAACCATCTTTCTCAATACAGTTCCCAACATAAACACGCGGGCTTCCGTGATTCCTTACGAAAAGTTTCAGTTATATTAATTGAAGTAGTGAGCCCTGCGCCACGGCAGAGGGAAAAGCACTGCACAGGACAAAGGCCCTGACGGCAAGCCTTGTACGAAGTTTTTTTATCCCAGAGATCAGCGTTCCTGGAGGATCCATCTGGGGCTTTTGAATTTCTCTGTTCAGCTTATCGAGGATGCTAATTTTAAGATCTAGATCCCTTGAAATTCGAAAGGTCGTGCAATACTATCGTATCGTTCGGCTGTGTGGGGACAAGATTCTTTTGAGCCTTTCAGGTGAGGAGTCAGCGAAAGCATTCGCTTGGTGGAAAGCCGCAATAGCTCGCTGATTCCCAACCTTGCAGGCTTGCTCCTTTTTTGGCAGGCAAGAGGTGATGGAAAAAGGTTTGTTCCCATTAGTCCTGCAGGGAAACGTAAAAACGCGCGTTGCGTTTTATTTGATGAACGGGGCTCATCATTTAATAAATGTTGATAAATCAACATTTTAACATGAGACCTTTTAATCAAAAACGTAATAAATGCGCACAGAAACGCGCGCACGTGTTTTGTAACAATTTAGAAATACGCGCTGCGCGTTTTATTTTTGCCGCAAAGCAGGAATTTTCTTTTCAAGAGCGAACCGTAAATAGAGTAGGACAGTAGTATGGAAGGAGAATGAAAATGTTTTGGAAGCTTGTCATTGTTTTAGCCTACCTTCTGCTCATGGGGTTAGTGGGTTTTTTAACAATGAAGAAAAACCGCACTGCCTCTGACTTCTTCTTAGGAAACCGCAATATCGGACCTTGGATGTCCGCCTTCGCATACGGCACCACTTACTTTTCTGCAGTGATCTTCATCGGTTATGCTGGCAAAATTGGTTGGCAATTCGGCATCAGCTCCCTGTGGATTGTCTTGGGCAATTCCTTGATCGGGAGCTTTTTGGCATGGAAAGTTTTAGGCCGCAGAACAAGAGAGATGACAGTGCGCCTCGGCACAATGACCATGCCTGCATTCTTGGAGGCGAGATTCAACAGCCGAAAGCTGAGGCTGCTTGCTGCTTTAATCATCTTCATTTTCTTGGTGCCTTATTCCGCCTCGGTTTACATGGGCTTGAGCTATCTGTTTGAACAGACTGTCGGCATCCCCTATGTCCTTTCGCTGGTCTTCATGACCATCATCACCGGCCTCTACCTCGTCCTTGGAGGTTATCTTGCCATCTCCATCACTGATTTTCTGCAGGGAATCGTGATGCTGGCAGGAGTCGCTGCCATGCTGTATTTTGGCATCGGCCACGAGAAGGTTGGGGGACTGGTCACAGGCCTCAGTAGATTAGCTGCCATCGATCCGCAGCTGGCACGTCCCATAGGACCACCAGGCTGGCTGCCCATGGCAGGGCTGGTCTTTTTAACCAGCGTGGGACCGTGGGGTCTTCCGCAGATGGTGCAGAAGTTTTACGCCATTAAAAGCGAGGGAGCCATCAAGCGCGCGACTGTGATCTCCACTGTGTTTTCTGTGATCATTGCCCTTGGCGCATACCTTGTAGGTTCTTTCAGCAGGCTGTATCTGGCGGAAGTGCCGCTGGTAGGTGGCGCTGCCAATTTCGATGCCATCATGCCCCAGGTGCTTTCACAGGCGCTGCCAGAGGGGCTTTTGGTGCTGATTTTGATGCTTGTCCTTTCCGCTTCCATGTCCACCTTGGCTTCCCTTGTGTTGGTTGCCAGCTCCACTGTGGTCCTAGACCTTCTTGGTGAGGAGCGGCTGGGCAAGAAAAAGACTGTGGGCTGGCTGCGGTTCTTCTGCGGGTTGTTTGTGCTTCTTTCCCTGGCCATTGCCTTAAGGCGCAACACCCTCATCCTAACCCTGATGACCCTCTCCTGGGGCACTGTGGCCGGTAGTTTTATTGCGCCTTATTTATACGGCCTGTACTGGCCCCGGACGACCAAAGCAGGTGCAGCAGCAGGCATGCTCAGCGGGCTTGTGGTTTCTATATCCCTTGCGCTGTACTACAAGTTTGACGCAGGCCTGATGCCGGTGATTGGCTCTGTGGCCATGATCGTTCCTTTGTTTGTGGTGCCTATTGTCAGTTGGCTTACTGAGCCCCTGCCCAAGGAACATTTGGTCAAAGCGTACGGCCAGGAAATTTACGACACAAAATTGACAGGTTCCGAGGAAATAGGAGGTTAATGGAAATTGATTTGGGATCAACACGAGGTTTGGCCGCGGGAGGAAATTGAAAAGCTGCAGCTGGCAAGGCTGAAAGATACTGTTGCCAGAGCTTACCAAAAGGTTCCTTTTTACCGGGAAACTTTCGATAAGCTGGGAATTAAACCTGAAGATATCAAGAGCCTTGCTGATTTGAAAAAGCTGCCCTTCACAACCAAAGACGATCTGAGGCGCTATTATCCATATGGGATGTTCGCCGTTCCCATGAGGCAAATCGTCCGCGTCCACTCCTCAAGTGGTACAACCGGAATTCCCACAGTGGTCGGCTATACAAAACGGGATCTTGATACCTGGACGGATCTAGTGGCCAGGGTCATCACCCAAGCCGGGGTTACAGCAGATGACATTGTGCAGATCTCTTTTGGCTACGGCATGTTCACCGGCGGTTTTGGACTTCACTACGGGATGGAGAGGGTTGGAGCCACTGTCCTTCCGCTCTCTTCAGGCAATACAATGCGGCAGCTCCGCACCATGCGGGATTTCGGCGTGACCGCTCTTGTGAGCACGCCTTCTTATGCCCTGCACATGGCTGAAGTGGCTGAAGAGAACGGGATTGATCCCAAAAGGGACCTCAAAGTACGGGTTGGACTCTTTGGGGGCGAAGGTTCCTCTGATTGGCTGCGGGAAGAAATCAAAAAACGGTGGGGAATGCGCCCTACAGACAATTACGGCTTAAGCGAGATTATGGGCCCTGGGGTGGCTGGCGAATGTGAGGCTGCCTGCGGCATGCACATTGCAGAGGACCACATCATCGCTGAAGTTATTGATCCGGAAACAGGTGAACAACTACCTTACGGGGAAGAGGGAGAACTAGTTCTCACTGCAATCAACAAGGAAGCTTTGCCTGTCCTGCGGTACAGGACCAAGGATCTCACCACCTTGGATCCTGCACCCTGCAGCTGCGGAAGAACTACAATGAGAATGGCCAGGGTCTTAGGCAGAACAGACGATATGATGGTGATTCGCGGCGTCAACGTATTCCCCTCCCAAATTGAAGCAGCCTTGGCTGAGATCCCTGAAGTGGAACCTTTCTACCAATTGATTGTTGAAACCAAAAACTATTTGGATCATCTGACAGTACAGGTTGAAGTGCCGGAAAGATACTTTACCGGCAGTTTCAGCGAACTGGAAGCGCTGCAGTGCAAAATTGCAGACAAGATCCACACTATTTTGGGCCTTTCAGTTAAGGTTATGCTGGTGGAACCCAAGACCCTCCCGCGGACTGCAGGAAAAGCCAAAAGGGTCATTGACAACCGCCAGGTGGGCCGAGTCTAAAATTTCTGCCTGGATTAGTTTGTCTTATAAGCTCCGCTTAGCAGGACCTACAGGCTAGGCGGAGCTTTTGTTATAAGAATTGGTCTCGCCCTTGTGACCATGGCAGAAAAATAACTGGTACACTTGACAAGGATTGGGAATTGTAATATATTTTAAAGAAATCTTTTCTATTGCTCTTACATGGAAAAAAGCTCCTTTCGTCTTCGGAGTACAGGGACCAAGACGAGGGGTTTTTTTATAATTACTAAAGAGGGGAGAGGTGAGTTAATGCGAACGATCACTGGCGCTCAGGCGGTGGTAGAGAGCTTAATTGCTGAGGGAGTTGAGGTTGTCTTTGGCTACCCTGGCGGAGCAGTGTTGCCGTTATATGATGTCCTCTACAGCTCACCCCTCAGGCATATTCTCACCAGACATGAGCAGGGGGCAATTCACGCGGCAGATGGTTATGCCAGGGCAACTGGCAAAGTTGGGGTTTGCATCGCTACCTCAGGACCAGGAGCTACCAACCTGGTAACTGGAATTGCCAATGCCTATATGGATTCCATTCCCGTAGTGGCTTTTACAGGTCAGGTGGCAACCAATGCCATCGGCACAGACGCCTTTCAGGAAGCGGACATCACAGGGATAACCCTGCCCATCACCAAACACAATTGGCTGGTGAAAGATGTCCGGGAGCTGCCGAGTATAATCAAGAAGGCTTTTCACATCGCCAGCACAGGCAGGCCTGGTCCAGTCCTCATCGACCTGCCTAAAGATGTGCAGACTGCCACCTTGGATTATTCCTATCCTGAAGAAGTGGACATTCCAAGCTACAAGCCAACATACCACGGCCATCCGAGGCAAATTGCCCAGGTAGTAAGGGCTCTTTTGAAGGCAGAAAAGCCCCTCCTTTATCTTGGCGGTGGTGTGATCAGCTCAGGTGCCTCAGAGCTGGTGAGGAGAATTGCAGAGCTCCTCGGGATTCCCGTCACCACCACCATGATGGGTTTAGGTGCCTTCCCCAGCTCCCATGAGCTTTCTTTGGGCATGCTGGGCATGCACGGTACAGCAGCTGCAAACCTGGCAGTGACAGGCACGGATCTGCTTGTTGCAGTAGGTGCCCGCTTCGACGACCGGGTCACAGGCAAAATCTCTACTTTTGCTCCCAATGCCAAAATCATTCACATCGACATAGACCCGGCTGAAATCGGCAAGAACCTGACCAGCCATATTCCTGTGGTTGGAGATGTAAAGCTTGTCTTGACTG
>LFTB01000056.1:0-1078 GCA_001512905.1 Clostridia bacterium DTU084
GCTATGGTCTGCTCATATTGTGAATCAGAAACCGGGTAGGGAAATCCGTCCTTGCCTCCGTGGGCAAAGCTGTAGCGCACCGGATCCTCACGGCTCACAGGCGCACCCCAGACTAGCTCAGACACCAAGGCGAGAGCTCTGATGGTAGCAGAACCAACCCCATCTACTGCCAACAGCTCCTCGAAGTTTTCCGGCTGCCTTTCGTAAGCAGCAAGGAGAGCTCGGTTGAGGTACGCGGAATTGGGCACTTGATGCGCCTTGGGCATGGTGAAGCCAGGAAGCACTCCTTGCTTTGGCCTGTATAGACTGCCTATTTCTTTGAGGGTTTCCTCAGGCTTCTGGCAGGCCAGCTGTGCAGATACCTCCCGAGCCTTGCGGCTGTCTTTTGCAGTGAGGTCCATAACTTTCTCTGCTTTGGGACCTAATATGCCGCTGTGGGGCTCTTCTACAAATTCCTGCTGGGACTTGCCGAGCCAGTGGTAGCGGCGAGCGTAGTGATTCTCCTGGTTCATCCCCTGCTGGACAACTGCCCACTTGCCTTCCCTTGTGAAAATGAAAACGTGGTGGTAAAGCTGAAAGCCGTCTTGAATTGCCGTGTTGTCAACTTTGGCCGTCATCCTGCTGGTGTAAACCAGCCTGTTGAGATCGAGAGCAAGCCCGTACCTCTCCCCTGCCTCCTGGATCTCCTGAGGAGTTTTCCGCGAGGTGGCACCTTTACCGCCTGCGACAAAAATTCCTAAATCCCCTGCTACAGGCCGCAGGGCTTCCTTCAAGGCACCGGTAGCTGTGGTGGTGAGGCCGGAAGAGTGCCAGTCAAAGCCAAGCACACAGCCGAAAGCCTGAAACCAAAGGGGATCAGCTAGCCGCTCTAAAACCTCATCAGGGCCGAACTCCAGCACAATGGTTTCAACAATAGCCCGGCTCAATGGCACCATCTTCTCGAACAGCCACGGCGGACAGTGCCCGCCGTGAAGAGGCAAATTGGCAACTCCTGTGCGCATAATCAGGCCCCCAGCTGGAGGATTTCCCGTACAGCTTCCGCCATTGTCTCTGGCGAAATCACCCTCGTATGTCTTAT
>LFTB01000056.1:1111-17811 GCA_001512905.1 Clostridia bacterium DTU084
GGCTCCTTTGACAGCTCCGAAAGTGCCTGCGGAATGGCAAGCCCAGTTCTCGCAGAGAGCTTTGTCAAAAGCTGGAACTCGTCACTGCCGCTCTCCCCCAAAGCTTGGGCAACTGTCTGGGGGAACTTGAAAGGGCTTGCTGTAGAAACCACAACAAGAGGCTCTTGCGCCTCCTCTCTGTACTGCTCTGCCACTTTCATCGCCACGGCAGTGTGGGGATCTAGGCAGTAATTGTACCGGGAGAAGGTGTCCTTGATCTGGGCAACTGTCTGGTCTTCATCGGCGCAATCTGCCCAGAACAACTCTCCTAACTTCTGCTGCAGCGAGCTTGGGATCTGATAATGACCCTGAACAGAGAGCTTTTCCATAAGCTCACAGACAAGGGCGCTGTCCCTGCCTGAAGCCTCAAAGAGAAGCCGCTCCAGGTTGCTTGAGATGAGAATGTCCATGGAAGGGGAATTGGTTTTGTAAAAAGGCAGCCTTCTGTCGTAAAGGCCTGTCTGGAAAAAGGTGGTCAGGACGCGGTTGCGGTTGGACGCGCAAATGAGCCTGCCCACAGGGAGGCCCCCTTCTCTGGCGTAGAAGGCAGCGAGAATATTGCCGAAATTGCCTGTTGGCACCACAAAATTCAGCTTTTCCCCAAGAGCGACGATCCCCAACCGCACTGCATCGAAGTAGCTCTTGAAATAGTAGACTATTTGCGGCAGGAGCCTGCCTGGGTTGATGGAATTGGCACTGGAAAAACTGTAGCCTGCCTGGACAAGTTCTCCCTCAAGAGCGTTGTCTGCAAAAAGCTTCTTCACGCCGCTTTGGGCGTGATCGAAATTTCCCTCTACTGCCACCACACTGACATTTCCGCCCCTTTGGGTGACCATCTGCAGCTCCTGCATGGGACTGACGCCGCCTTTAGGATAAAAGACAATCACCTTCGTTCCAGGGACGTCGCAGAAGCCCTCCAAGGCAGCTTTCCCAGTATCGCCAGAGGTGGCAACCAAAATCACCTGGGTCCGCTTCTCTCCCACCTCATCTTTGGCCAGGGTGAGCAGCTGGGGAAGAACCTGCAGCGCCATGTCCTTGAAGGCAAAAGTAGGGCCGTGCCACAGCTCTAGTACCCCAAGTTTGTCGTCAAGTTTTCTCGTGGGACAAACTTCAGGATCTGTAAAGCGGCTGTATGCCAGCTCCATTTTCTCAGTCAGCTGCTCTTTGTCAAATGACAAATATCTGCTGAGGATCTCAGCCGCAAACAGATGATAAGGTCCTTGAGATACCTCGTTGAGCTTCTCGAGATCAAATTTGGGAAGCTCCGCTGGCACAAACAGGCCCCCATCTGAAGCAATTCCCTGAATTATGCTATTTGCACTGTCTGTTGGCTGTGCCTTGCCTCTAGTGCTGATATACTCCATTTTTCAGACTCCTTTAAGGTATTTCTCGCTTCCGCACCCGCAGCGATTTAGGGGTAACCTCCAAAAGCTCATCTTCTGCGAGAAATTCCAGGTACTGCTCCAAACTCATGGCTTTTGGCGGTATAAGCTTTGCAGAAATATCTGCAGTGGAGCTGCGCAGATTAGTGAGGTGCTTGCGCTTGCAGACGTTAATTTGCAGATCTCCGGCTCTGGAGTGCTCTCCCACCACCATTCCCCTGTAGACCTCAACTCCAGGTCCTATGAACAATTCGCCCCGCAGCTGGGCATTTTCCAAGGCAAAACTTGTGGCGGTGCCTGTCTCAAAAGCCACCAAAGACCCTTGCTGTCTGGGGTTGATCTCCCCTGCTAGAGGTCCCCAGTGGTGGAAAGCGTGGTACATGACCGCCTCTCCGCGAGTTGCTGTGAGGAGCTCTGCCCGCAGCCCAAAGAGCCCCCGGGTGGGAAGTACAAATTCTAAAACAGTCTGCTCTCCCCTGGTTTCCATTCTCTTCAGCTCGCTTTGTCTAGGGCCCAAAAGTTCCATTACCTGTCCCACGTAATCTGACGGTACGTCCACAAGCAGTTCTTCGTAAGGCTCCAGCTTTTCTCCATCAACCTCGCGGACGATCACCTTGGGCCTTGAAACCTCAAACTCATACCCTTCCCTGCGCATGGTTTCAATGAGGATGGAAAGGTGGAGTTCGCCCCTGCCAGAAACTACGAACGCATCAGGGGAGTCTGTGGGCTCCACAACGAGCCCCACGTTATCTTCCATTTCCCGAGCCAACCTCTCCTTGAGGTTGCGGGAGGTGACAAACTGCCCTTCCCTCCCTGCGAAAGGGCTTTTGTTGGCTGAGAAAACCATGGAAATAGTGGGCTCATCGATCTCGACGAAGGGAAGAGCCTGCGGGCTTTGGGGATCTGCAATGGTTGCCCCCACAGGCACATCCCCCAGTCCCCCGATCACCACAATTTCGCCGGCTTGCGCCTGGTCTATCTGCTCTTTCTGCAGGCCACGATAGTGAGCTAAAGTGGCAACTCTCCTCTTTTCCACAGTTCCGTCTGGAAAAATCACCGCAACCTCGTCCCGCTCGCGGACTGTGCCGTTTGCAATCCTGCCGACCACTTGTCTGCCCAGATATGAATCGTATTCCAGCATGGCTACTGCAAGCTGAAAAGGCCTGATTCTGTCGCCGCCTGGTGCTGGAATTTCCTCAATGATGGTTTTAAAAAGGTCCTCTAGATCCTCCTTGGGCTGATTTAAGTCAGCTGTGGCAGTACCTGCCCTTGCTGCTGCATAAAGCACTGGAAACTCCAGCTGCTTTTCTGTGGCCCCAAGCTCGATGAATAAATCTAAAACCTTATCCAGGGTTACATCCGGCCTTGCCTGGGGCCTGTCGATTTTATTGATCACCACAATGGGAACAAGGTTCTGAGATAACGCTTTGCGGAGCACGAACCTGGTCTGTGGCATGGGACCTTCCACAGCATCCACCAACAGCAGGACTCCGTCCACCATCTGGCAAATCCTCTCAACTTCAGAGCCGAAATCTGCGTGGCCTGGAGTATCCACAATGTTGAGCTTGTAGCCCTGGTAATTAATGGAAGTGTGCTTGGACATGATGGTTATTCCCCGCTCTCGCTCCAGCTCCCCTCTGTCCAGCACCCGCTCCCGCACAACCTGACGCTGGTGAAAAATCCCGCTTTGTTTCAGCATTGAGTCCACTAAGGTGGTTTTGCCGTGATCTACGTGCGCGATGATTGCTAGATTCCGGATTTTGCTCTGCTCCATATATCTTCCCTTCTACTTCAGCAAGGTCAAAAAGCGCTGATATTGCTTCTCCCAAGCAGATTGATCCTGGGGCAGGTAGACTGCAGGCGGGAAGGATGCGGCAACTATCTCCCTTGCCTGCGCCAGCCCATCAACTTCGCCCAAAGCCATGGCCTGCACCATCAGGTTGCCGATGGCAGTGGCCTCAACCGGTCCTGCCACAACCTTCACGCCGCAGGCATTGGCCGCAAACTGACAGAGCAGCTTGTTTTGAATGCCGCCGCCCACCATGTGGAGGACACCCAGCTTCATGCCAGTGACCTCCCGCAGCCTGTCCATTGTCCAGCGGTATTTCAGGGCCAGGCTCTCTAAAATTGTCCTTGAGATCTCGCCTTTGCTTTGGGGAACGTACTGGCCAGTTTCCCGGCAGAACTGGCAAATAGCATCAGGCATGGATGGAGGATTGAGAAACTCCGGTGCATCTGGATCGATAAGGCTGGAGAAGGCTGGTGCCTGCTCTGCCAGTTCTGTCAGTTCAGCGTAGGAATAGTTTTCACCCTCCAGCTGCCAGCGCCGCCTGCTCTGCTGCAGGAGCCACAAGCCCATGATGTTTTTAAGAAGCCTGATTTTGCCCCCAGCACCGCCTTCGTTGGTGAGGCTTCCCTCCATGGCAGCTGGGCTGAGGACAGGCTGATCAGTTTCAACGCCCAACAGAGACCAGGTACCGCAGCTGAGGTAGGCGTAATCTTCCTCTTCAGCAGGCACTGCAACCACTGCAGAGGCTGTGTCGTGCTCAGCAGGCGCAATAACCTGCAGGCCCGCACCTCCGCCCACCTCTGCCTGCACGTCGGAAGTCAGTCCTCCCACAACAGTTCCAGGTTGGATCAGTTCCGGGAAGATATCAGTGGGCAGTCCAAGCTCTGCTAGCAGTTCTGCAGCAAAAGTCCTCCCGCTGTGGGACAGCATGGAACTGGTGCTGGCGATGGTATACTCTGCCACTTTTCTGCCGGTGAGAAAATATGTAAACAGATCCGGCATGAAGAGGAGGGTTTTGGCTGCAGAAAGGGCTGTGCTTTTGTTCATCAACAAAGTCTTCAGCTGATAGAGGCTGTTGAAAACCTGAAACTGAATCCCTGTCTGCTGCCAGATCTTCTCCTTGCCAACTTCAGCCAGGGCTTGCTCGTACCCCAGCTGGTTTTGAGGATCCCGATAGTGTCTGGGATTTCCCAAAAGAACCCCAGCCTCATCCAAGAGGCCGAAGTCCACGCCCCATGTATCGATGCCAAGGCTTTTGATCTCCGGGTCTTCTCTCAGGGCAAGGCGCAACCCCTCTTTGATCTCCCGCCAAAGTTCCAGTGTGTTCCAGTAGAAATTCCCTCGTACCCACACAGGACGATTGAGAAAACGATGGATCTCTTGCAGCTGCAGGTGTTTGTTCTCCAAGGTTCCCAAAATCGCTCTGCCGCTTTCCGCTCCCAAGTCAAAGGCCAAACTCCGCATTCGTCTCACCTCTCATGGAAATCTTTAATTATTGTAACAAAATTTTCCCAGGATAACAACAGGCAAAACTCATTTCCGAGAAGGAGATATATGGACATGCGCTGTCTTCTCTGTTAGAATAATACTAGAATTTTGAAACCCAACTGCGTGCAAAGGAGCTAGCCATGGAACCCATCAGCCTTTTCAGCTCGCATCCCCCCTCAAGGCCGCAGGTGTTTTTATTCTACAACAGAATTTTCTCAAACTATCAAATGTCGCCTCACAGCCACCACTACATAGAGTTCATGTGCCTGGAAAGCGGCAGCTGCTGCTTTCAGCTGCAAGACGGAGAGCACCAGCTTAAAGCGGGGCAATTCATCTGTCTGGACGCCGGCGTGCCCCACGGGATGGTAGTAGAAGAGCCAGCCCGGATCCTCAACGTTGAGTTTTATTTCAGCTCTCCAAAAAGCGATCCTTTGGCAGAAAAAATTCTGCCCCTTCCTCCCCCCAAAAAGGCCGGATATTACATTTTGGAGGACAACACCAACATCTCTACCTTAATGAAAATGATCATCGGCGAGGTGACTGGCCACAGGCCACAGCAGCAGCTGGCAGCAGAACTGTTGATCTGGCAGCTGCTATTGGAACTTAGAAGGCTGGCTCAAGACCAGGAACAGCTTCACGGCAACCGCCACGTGCGCAAGGCCATGGCTTACCTGGACAGCCACTACTACGCAGACTTTTCCATTGGCCAGCTGGCTGAAAAACTCAACCTCAACCGCAGCTACCTGCAGAGGATCTTCAAGGAGGAAACTGGCTGCACTCCTGCAGCATATCTTTTGAACCTGCGGCTCCAGAGAGCTTCGGCTCTCCTTGCACGAACAGATCTGCCCATCGCTGAGATCAGCGATTATGTGGGATTTTCAAGTCAGCAGTATTTCACCCACGTCTTCCGCAAGCATAAAGGGATGACGCCCAGACAGTACAGGCTGACAAAAAAAGTAACAAAAACATAAAAAATCTATCCTGGGAAACAGAACTGTAAGATAAAATAAACCCAGGAAGATATAATTAAACGAAGCAATCATATTTTTTAAGGAGGCTTATCTATGTCTGTAAAAGTAACATTCGTAGGTGCAGGCAGCGTTGTCTTTTCCAAGCAGCTGATGATGGACATCCTCTCGACCCCTGAGCTTGAGGATACATCGTTTTCCCTTTACGATATTGATCCGGAAAGACTCGAAACTGCCAAACTAATCTGTGAAGATCTGGTCCAGTCCTTAGGGAACAAAGCAACAGTTACCACAAGCCTGGATCGAAAAGAAGCCCTGCGTGGAGCAGACTTTGTGGTGAACATGATTCAGGTTGGGATGCACGAGGCAACTCTGCTGGACTTTCAAATCCCAGCCAAGTACGGGTTGAAGCAGACCATCGCTGACACCACAGGCGTTGGCGGCATATTTCGCGGCCTGCGCACCCTGCCTGTGATGCTCTCCATGGTGGAGGAAATGGCTGAAGTCTGTCCTGACGCATACCTCCTCAACTACACAAATCCCATGCCCATTAACTGTCTGGGCTTGTTTTTGGCCATGAAGGAAAAGGGACTGGACATCAAGACTGTGGGGCTCTGCCACAGCGTGCAGGGCACAGCCAAGCAGCTCGCCGGCTACCTCAAGGTGCCCTACGAAGAATTGGAGTATTTTGTTGCCGGTATTAACCATATGTCCTGGTTCTTGACCTTAAAACATAACGGAAAAGATCTCTACCCAGCATTGTTTGAGGCCATGGAAGATCCCGAAATCTACAAAACCAACAAGGTCCGCTTTGAAATCATGCGCCATTTTGGCTATTTCGTCACAGAGTCAAGCGAACATATGGCAGAGTACACAGCCTTCTTCATCAAAGATCCCAAGCTCATTGAGGAGCTGGACATCCCCATTAACGAATACATCACCCGCAGCGAAAGGAATCTGAAGTCCTATGCTGAGATCCGGGAAAAGGTCTTAAGGGGCGAACATCTGGAAGTCGAAACAAGCCACGAATATGCCAGCGGCATTATCAAGGCCATCACCACAGGAAAGCCTTGGAGCTTCAATGGCAACTTCCTCAACGAAGGTCTCATCGACAACCTCCCCAGGGACTGCGCAGTGGAGGTGCCCTGCCTTGTAGACCGCAGCGGCATTCACCCATGCCATGTGGGAAGCCTCCCGCCCCAACTGGCAGGCCTCAACCTGACCAACATCAATGTCCACCGCCTCACAGCAGAAGCCTTCCTCACAGGGAAAAAAGAATATCTGTACCATGCAGTGGCTTTAGATCCCCTGGCCTCATCCATGCTGAACCTGGATCAAATGAGAGCCATGGTGGACGAGCTGGTAGAGGCCCACGGCGACGCCCTGCCGAAATTGAGCTAGCATCCCATGACAAGAAAAAGCTGACGACTCGTCAGCTTTTTCTTTATTATAAGAGTTCAGAGCGGCGGATGGCATCCCTTATAGCTTCCACCAGCAGAACCTCTTCATCTGTGGGACCCAGCCTCCCTGTGGCCCGCTGGCCGTCGAAGCGGAGGTAAGTGCTGTAGGTCCCCACTCCGCTAGCGATGCCGCTTGTGAGGATCTCACCTGTGGGAACTGCAATGAGCTTGTAGGCAACCTGCGCTGTCCGCTTATAGACCACGCTGATCCTGAGGCCGTGAAGCACAGAGAAGTTGCTCTTCTGCTCCATGGGACCTGCATGGGCCAGGCTGCAGACCAAAACATAGTCCAGTTTGTGTTTATCTCCCAGCAACTCTAAAGAAGATTGATAGTCAGCAAGCTCAGGGATGCTGTTGTCATCTACAATGGCGAGCCTGGTTCTCCGTTTCGCCTCCTGGCTTACAAGCCAGCTGTAGGACGGCTCACCTTCCCAGGTAACGCCCACTTTATAGCCTTTGAGCTTGCCGAGAAGGCCCGGCTCGCGGCAGCCTGAAATGGAGAAAAGAAGCAGGCAAGCCATTGCCACTGCAACCAGTTTCCTCAAATGTTCTCTCCCCTTTCTACCCTGGATAACTTTTCAGATCCCAAAACTGCAAGGACAACACCTAAAGTATTGAACCCGGCCAGGGCAATACCCCAGGGAAAGTCCAGACTCTGTGCAACGAAGCCAGCCAATGCAGAGCCTGAAGCTGCGCCTAAAACCCCAGCTGTGCCCAAAATGCCGATGGCCCTCTCGCCAGCAAGGGCCGCGCCTCTATCTATCAGGAGAGAATAAATGCCTGAAAACCCAAAACCAAGGGCCAGAAAAGAGAGGACGCTCACTGTGGCGCTGCCGAAGGCTGCCAGAAAGCTGCAGAGGGTAGACCACAGGGCAAGGAACACAAGGGTGGGGAGGCTTGGGAAATGCGCCTTGGCCAAAATAAATCTGCCCAAGGTGATATTAAGCCACAGACCACCTAAGACGAAATTGCTCCAGGGAATTTGAAACTCATCCAGCAGAAACTTCACCACCCAGACGCTGGTGATGCTTTCTGCTCCCACGTAGAAGAAAATCCCGAGGCAGATCAGCCAAAAGCCCAGGCTGCTGGCAAAAGAAGACTCTGCTTGTTGGGCAGGTGCAGGGCTCTCTTCTCCTGCAAGAAAAATCCCCAGGGCAAGCGAGGCAATTGCGTAGCTTGCAGGAATCGGCCGCCACAGGCCCTGCTGCTGCCAAAGGCTGCTGTAGAGGGGCCCCAGCACCACGCCAATGCCGAGCCAGGCGTAGAGCCTGCTCAAAGTCGCTGCCTTGTGCTCCTGAGGGAGGAAGCTGGTGGATAAAGCTGCCATCCCTGTGAAGAGATAGCCTGCGGCCATGCCGGCGAAAAACAGTCCTATAAGGAAGAACCATACCTCAGGTGCTCCTGCCATGAGCCCTAAAGCTAGCGCTAACAGAAAACTGCTTAAACGAATTCCTTTAAGGCTCAATTTCCTGTTGGACAGGAGCATGCCCGGGACGTTTCCCAGCATGTAGGTCATGGAAACCAGTCCGGCTTGTGCTTTGTCCAGGGCGAAATCCCGCATTACAAAATCCAAAATCGGACCCAAAACAAGCTGCACCAGCCCGATGGTGAGCATTAGAAAGTTGAAAATCATCGTCAGTTTCTTGGACAATCTCTATCTACCTGCCTTCAGATCAGCCAGCTTCTGAACAGACTGGGCGAAATCCCCGAGGGCCTTGCGAAATGGTTCGGCTGTTCTCAAATCCACGCCTGCCCTCTTGAGGATGGCCAGGGAATAGTCGCTGCTGCCGCTGGAGAGAAACTCCAAGTATTTTTCAGATCCTTTTTCTTCGATCTGTTCTGCCAAAGCCACAGCAGAAGAAAACCCTGTAGCGTATTTATACACGTAAAAGGGCGTATAAAAGTGGGGGATCCTGGCCCACTCATAGGCAAGCTCCTGGTCTAAAACCACTGCCGGGCCGTAATAGGTGCGGTTCAAGTCCAGATAAAGTTCATTGAGGCTCTCTAAGGTGCAGGGCTTGCCGCTGGCAACCAGCTCGTGGGCCTTGAGCTCAAACTCTGCAAACTTGGTCTGCCTGAAGACTGTGGTGCGGAATTGTTCCAGGTAATAGTTGAGGACAGCGAGCCTCTCTTCCCCTTCCCAAGTCCGCAGAAGGTGCCTTGTTAGGAGGACCTCGTTTACAGTAGAAGCAACTTCTGCCAAAAAGATTGTGTAGTCTGCATAAACGTAAGGCTGGGCCCGGTTGGAAAGATAGCTGTGGACTGCATGGCCCAGCTCATGGGCCAGGGTGTACAATCCTTCTAAGTTGTCAGTGTAGTTGAGAAGCACATACGGGTGGGTGCCGTAGGCGCCCCAGGCGTAAGCACCGGAGCGTTTTCCCCGGTTTTCGTACACATCGATCCAGCCTGCTGAAAAGGCCTCGCCCAATATCTTCAGATATTCTTCGCCCAAAGGCGCCAAAGCTTCCAGCAGAATCTCCTGGGCTTTTGAATAGGTAACTGCAGGCTGCGCTGAGAACAGCGGCGCGTACAGATCGTAGGCGCGGATCTCGTCTAATTCTAGAAACTCGCCTCTAAGTTCCTGATA
This sequence comes from Clostridia bacterium DTU084, assembly GCA_001512905.1. GTDB lineage: Bacteria > Bacillota > DTU084 > DTU084 > DTU084 > DTU084. Next base: position 10,825 of record LFTB01000056.1, read on the forward strand.
TTTGTGCATCACAGGCAGGCCTTCGTGAACTGCTGCCAGGAGATTATGGTATACTGCTTCAGGAATGTTGTCTGCAAAGAGCGAGCTTTCCAAAGTTGACTTATACTTGCGCAGCTTGGCGTAGAAAAGATCCTTCCGCAGACTGCTCTCAAGGAGTGCAGCGAAAGTGTATTTGTGGTCAATATAGGCGCTGTAGAGGGCTTGGAAAGCTGCTTTCCTCACCTGGCGCTTGGGGCTACGCATAAACTGGATATAATTTCCAGATGTAAGCTCTACCTTCCTGCCAGCTTCGTCTTGGATAATGCCGAATTTCAGATCTGCGTTGGAAAGGGAGCTGTGCACATTGGCAGGAACAGCTGCCAGCTCTGAACTCAAAGCCAGAATCTCTTCCTGTTCCCTGCTCAAAGTGTGGGGAGCAAGGCGCAGAATCTGATCGAAAAAGTGCTGGTACAGTTTTAAGCTGGGTTCTGACAAAAGGTAATTGTTCAGCTGCTCCTCTCCTAAGCTCAGCACCTCAGGCTCGAAAAAAGCCATAGCAGCTTTGGTTTGGGAGTAAAGGGAGATGGCTCTGCTTTTCAAAGCTTGCCCCTCTCCGCTTCTCGTGTCTTCGTCGCTCTTCATCAGGGCATAAACGTAGAGCCGCTCAGCCAAAAGTTGAATTCTCTCCATCAGCTCGACGCACTGGAAAAGCACCTCTGCTCCTTCTCCCAGCCGGCCTGCAAAGGCAGAAATCTCAGGGAGAAGCTCAAACAGCTCCCCTGCTTTCTCTTCCCACTCGCCGATGCTGCCAAACAAATCTTCCAAGCGCCACTTGTATTCTGCTTGAATCTCCTCTCTTTCCGGCGCCTGCTTTACTTCTTCCGTCAATTTTCATCCTCCCATCAAGCAAATAAAGCTACAAGCCTCTGCCAAAGTCCCAGCAACACCTTCCCCGCCTGGGCGAAGAAGCTGCCGAGTTTTTGCCAGAAGCCAGTGGAAAGAAGCTGCTCCATATCTCGCAAACTCAAAGGGAGTTTGCCGATGCGGTAAAAGAGCCTGCTGAGTTTTTCCAGCTGTCCTTGATTCAAGCTCACCTTCATTTTCTCAGCAGCTTCTCGTACGATCTCCTCTACCTCCGCGAGAGTCTGCGGCCTTTCTTTGAGAACCTGGGCTTTGATTCTCTGCATGAGCTCGCTGGCTTTTTCCTGGCCCAGGTCTTTGCCCAACTCCCCTGCTTGCACCAGCTCTTCAGTTGCTGCATCTTTTGCTTCCTGCGACAGCTCCTGGCCGGTAATGAGCTCATAGGCTTTGAAAATACCAGTGAGGGCTGCAGTGCCGGAGACAGGAGTGGGGGCCAAAGCAATAACCTCTGCTTGCTTCACGCCTCCTGTAACCAGGGCGCTGCGGTACATTTGGGGTGTGATCAAGGTGATGTTGTGTGTCTCCACTTTAACCCCTCTCCCCACCCCAACTTTAATGTATACAGAGGAGATGGCCCGGGTGCCCACAGCTTTCAGATCCACTTTTCCAGCTAAAGCCTCCCGCTCCTCTGCGTTTGTAACTGAAATCTCCTCTGCTCCTTCCAGATCTGCTCCCTTGGATAGGAGGATCTGCCTCAAATCTTCCTTTTGCCTCTGCGTCAGGTCTTCTCCCCAAACCAGGACCCTTTGGGCAGAAGCCAGATTCAGACAAAAGAATACCAAGGCGAGAAGAAAGCAGACCTTCAGCCTCAATTTCATCATCCTCCTAAAGTTCAAGGATCATTCCATCGTAGGCCACAAGCAGCCCTGTCCCTGCCACGTGCTCTTCCAGCTGGTGGTGCAGGAGGCCGCCGTTGTGGGAGAAGTGAGTAATCACACATTTTGCATCAGAAGCCAAAGCACCGATTTCCTCGAGCCTGGCCTTGGCCTCTAAAATGGCAGGGATTCCCATGTGTCCCCTGCGGTATGGGAGGGGGCCGTTTGTGCAGTCGAAGTTCACAAGCTGCAGATTTGCTCCCTCGAGAAACTGCCAGGTTTCTTCTGGATACCAGCCGCTGTCGTGGGCATAAAAGATCTTGGTGCGGCCGTCGTCAATTATATACAACAAGGCTGTTTCAGTTCGATCCAGCATGTGGTCTGCAGGAAGCGCTGTCACCGTGAACCTGCCGGCCTTGAAGGTGTCCCCAGGCTTTACAGCCTTAAGGCTCACTGTCCTAAGATCCAGCTCTGATAGCTGCGCTACCACATCCTGGTTGCCCCAAACCTCAAGTTCCTGCTCAGATCTCAGGTGGGCGTAAGGCTCTTTGCGCATTGCCAGCTCCTGAGGATAAAAATGATCCTGGTGGGAGTGGGTAATGAGGAGCTGCTGCACCCTTCCCAGCTCAAGCCCTTCCCGCAGGGCGTGGAGGTAAGTGTCTGGGGGAAGGTCTAGCAAAAGCTCGTCGTCTATGAGGACAGAGCTTCTGGTGCGGATGTTCTTGCCGCCCATCTCCCTTGCCGCTTTGCAGGCATCGCACTGGCAGAAAACAGCTGGCCAGCCTTCTGCGGCTGCAGTGCCCAGATAGTGGATCTTCATTTTCGTCACCTCATTTTACATAATTTTTCCCAAGGTTCTTGCTTCTGCTTTGCAGCAGAGGCTTTGCGAACTAACTCGTACAGGAGAGGATCTCCAAGGAGCAGCTTCCAGGCCCGCATGGCCCGCCTGCGGAAGGCAGGATGCAGAAGCTCAATATTATCTGCCTGCACCAGGGGACAAAGGAAAAGTCCCATGCTGTCCAGCTGCAGCTCAAGCTCCCCTGCATCTGTAAGTACCGGCAGCAAGGGAAAAGTGCGGCAGGCCAGGGGGCGTTCTTCCCGGGGACAGGTGCCTGAACAGGTGAGGAAAAACAGATGCTCCCCTGTGAGGGGTTCGATCAGTTTTTCCAGTTTGCACCAAGATTTCCCCTGAAAGAAGGCCTCTTCTCCAGGGAGCAGAAACATCCCATCTTCAGAGGTGCCGCTGCAGCACCTCTTTTGGCACAATCTGCCGCAGTCCATCCTGCCCAAAGGACCGAAGTCCAAAAGACTTATGGCTTTTCTGTATAGTTTTTCATCCATTGGGAGGCCTCCGCATAAGAGTTTTTCTAAGGGGCATTATTATAAAGACAATAAAAATTAAAGGAGCATGAACCATGCTGACAGAAGCTGCCAAACAGGCTTTAGACCGCATTTTGGCTGCAGAGTACAGCCTCCTGGAAAGCTATGAGCGCATTGTGGCAGAGGAGGGAGACCCCCTTTTCGCTGAACAGCACAAGCTCTGCCAGGAAATGACAGCTGAACTTTCTGAGTTTCTGAGCAAAAACGGCTCGAGCCCCAGGCAGACTTCCGGGGTGATTGGCATAGTCTTTCGCCTGGGAGATGCCATGGCGACCCCGGAAGGTGAGGTGCTGTCTTTGACAAGACAAATCAAGCTTGCCATAGAAGAAAAATACCGCCTGCTCTCAAAGCTGCCGCCAGAAGCCTTGGCCATAGTTGAGCGGCACTTGGGCCAAGAGCGGCAAATGCTTCTGGAGCTGGAGCAAATGGCAAGCGCCAAAGTCTGAGCTTTCCCTTCTGGGAGGTGAAAGGTATTTTTCAACCCCAACAGGTTTTCATCCAACAAGATGCTTTGAACTACCCCCTGGGGCGAGAGCTGGCCAGACGCTTTCACGAGCTGGAGCCAGTCATCTACCAAAAGAGAATTCCAGCCATCCGCGGGCTGGAACCAAGGGAGAAATTCCAGCTGAGCAAGAAGACACTAGTTGTTTCCCTTTGGCAGGGCAGAGAATTTCAAAGCTGCAGGCCTTCTGCCCACTGGCAGCTGCCGTTGGTCAGCGGCTGCCCAGGCCACTGCCACTACTGCTACCTCCACACAAATCTGGGCACAAGACCATTTATCAACGTCCGGGTGAACATTGAAGAGATCCTAAAGAAGGCTTCCTCCCTCTGCAAGGAGATGCCAAAGGCCACAGTCTTTGAAGGTGCAGCCACCTCGGATCCTGTGGCTGTAGAGCACCTGACAGGTGCTTTAGCCAAAACAATCGAATTCTTCGCCCAACAGCCCCATGGCCGCTTTCGCTTCGTGACCAAATTCCCTTACGTGGAAAGCTTCCTCGAGCTGGAGCACAGGCAGAAAACAGAGATCAGGTTCAGCATCAACTGCCAGGAGGCCATTGCCGCTTTTGAAAAAGGCGTACCCTCCTTGAAAAGGAGGATAAAAGCGGCAGGCAAGGCAGCAGAAGCAAACTATCCCACAGGCTTTCTCATCGGCCCTCTTTTCGTCTTTCCCCAGTGGAAAGAAGCCTATGAGAGAATGCTAAAGGAGCTGTCTGTGGGCCTGCCAGAGGGCAAGTACACCTTCGAGCTCATCAGCCACCGCTTCACCCTTCGGGCCAGGCAGTGGATTAACACACTCTATCCAGAAAATAAAGTGCCGATGGATGAAGAGAAGCGCCAGTTCAAGTTCGGCCAATTTGGCTACGGCAAATACCTTTATCCAAAGGCGCAGCGGAAAGAGCTTGAAGACTTTTTTCGAGAAAAAATCAGAGCTTACTTCCCCCAAAGCGACGTTCTTTATTTCGTCTGAAAACGGGATTTGTAATAGGCAAGGAACGCTTCAAAAGCGCGGTCGTAAAGGAGCAGTCCCGCCTGAGCCCCCAGCCACACAACAAGCAGAGGATGGGAAAAGGAGAGCTGCACAGACAGGCCTAAAAAAAGCGCGAGCCAATATGAAAGCAGAAGCAGACAGTTAAAGTAAATAAGCTTCACAGGCTGCGCAAAGTATTTGGGTCCCTTGGAAAGATACGTGCGCACCAGACCCCAGTTGCCGAAAAAGACAAAATACGCCAAGCTCACCGGGCCCAGAGGAAACAGCCACAGAGCCAGGATGCTGGCTGCCAGATAAAACAGCCAAGCCCAGCTCTTTCCGCACTCGATAAACACAAGGGAAGTGAAGACTGAACTTATCATCAAACAAAACAGCTTGTTTGTCGGCAAAAGCTGAGCCAAAAGCAGGGAAAGGGTGGTCAGGCTGAGCAGCAAACCAGCAAATGCGCTCTTGGAAACTCGAGAGCTTTTCATCTCAACAGCAGCTGATGAGGTCTCCGCCCATGCACTCGCAGCAGCAGTCAGCTACATATAGCGTAGTGCAGAGCTTGCAGAGGTCATCTCCACCGGACCCGCCCATATAAGGCTGCTGCCCCTGCTGCATGGTTTGATTCATCTGCTGGTAGGCTGCGCGATATTCGGGATTGCCCGGCTCCAAACGGACTGCCTCCTGGAGATGATAGCGGGCCTCGCCGTACCTTCCCAGGCGAACCGCAATTGCTGCCTTGCAGAAATGCCATTTCCCTGTGTCCTGAGGCAGTTGGGCAAGAAGCTGCTGCGCCTCAGAAAGCCTTCCTTGATTGATTAACTCCAATACCCTCTCGTAGCTCGCGTTGTTTGAGTTTCCACGATAATTGCCGCTGGAAAGGAGTTTGTACGCCTCGTTGATCTCCTTGAGCTTCTCTTCTGCCAGATCTGCCAAAGGATTGTTGCGGTATTGATCTGGATGATATTTTTTCACCAGCTTCAAATAGGCTCTGCGGATTTCCTCCTGACTCGCTCCCTCAGGTACACCTAAAACTTCGTAAGGATTCATCCCCCACATCCTCCTGCCCGGCCAATACTTTTTCTGTGGTATGTGCAAGACCGAGTTTTACTATGTTGTCCAGCACGGCTTGCGTTCCCAACTGCAGCCTGCTGTAGTAATTCTGGATTTGCGCCAACGTGTAGTAGAGATTGAATTCCACTTCCGGTTTTAAATTCGCCTTGAATTCCCCTGCCTCCTCCCCTTGCCATTTATATTGATAGCGGAGGGGATTATATGAGCCTGTGGCCAAATCAATCTCCAAATCGGCAAAAGCATCGATCAGATACAGCCAGCGGCCCAATTCGTAGGAGAAGCTTAAAAGCTCACTGGGCGCCTCAGCTACTGAAAAAAGCTCCTTCATAATCCTGGCGAAGGGCTCTGCTGCTCTGTCTGCGCTGGGGCAGCAAGCCCGCTCCAAGCTCAGCAGACAATCCAGCTCCCAGGCAATTCTGCTGGCAACTTTCTCGCTTTTTGAGGCTGCCCTTTGTTTTGCCGAAGCGAAAAAGGCTGTTCCCAAAAGCCCTTTGATGGAGCGTTCGTTCTGCCAGTCATCAAGAAGTTTGTAGTAGACAAGCAGAACGTTCACGTCTGCAGCGTACTCCAGCAAAGGGCTGTCCGCTGCGAAAAGGCGCTTGCGCCCAGGATGGAGAAGGCATCTGCCTGAAACGATCTTTTCCTCTTCTCCAGTGAGGGCAGACAGCAAAAGGGCTAGGAAAGTGGCCTCATAGCTCAAAGTGAGGCGGGAGAAGTGGCCTAAACGCTTGCCCATAGTGCGGCAGAGGCCGCAGTAATAGGCGCGAAAATAGTGAAAATCTTTAATCTTCAGCTCAGGTTCAACTGGCCGCAAATATCCAAACAAAGTTCTCCTCCCGGAAGTATTGCTCATTTGATTATATCAGTTTTTCCCAAACAAGAAAAGAGGCGCACATGCGCCCCTTCAAGCACTCTTGGAACGGGAAGAACTGCTTTTCCTTTGGATGGTCTGCATCATCCCTAAAATGATCACACAGATTCCAGCCCATTTCCACCAGCTGAGGCTTTCTCCCAAGAAGATCCAGGCAAGAAGAGTGGCAAGGGCTGGTTTGGCGAAGAAAGTTGCAGAACCAGCAGCAGGCGACAGCAGCGACAAGCCTCTTAAATAGGCAAAGTATGCCACTCCTGTGACGAAAACCCCCAAGTACAGCATGGGAAGGAGGTTGCTGGAGGTGATTTGCCACATGGGAGCGCCGAAGACTGGCAGCAGCAAGAAGACCACAATCCCGCCCAAAATAAAGGAAATGCTGTTGGCAGTGGCGCTGCCCAACCGCTGGGCGTAGCCCCTTCCCAAATATGTATAAAGGCCGAAGACAGCTGCTGAAAGGAGGGCAAAGACTGGCC
>LFTB01000008.1 GCA_001512905.1 Clostridia bacterium DTU084
CCCAAGCACTGCGGGCGGATACAAACAGAAGAACTCCTTTCCCAGGCGGAACCTCCCACAGCTTTTTACGCAACAAGCGATTTGGCTGCCTTTGGTGCCTATGAGGTTGCCCATGAAAGAAAGGTGGTGATCCCGGAAGAACTAGCTTTAATCGGCAACGACAACTATCCTTCCTGTGAACATGTAATCCCCACTCTCTCCAGCATTGCCCAGCCTCTTTACGCAGCAGGACAGGAAGCAGTAAAGATCTTGATGTCCATTTTTGAGGGCGGAGACGTCCAAAAAATAACCCTGCCCCCCAAACTGGTGGTGCGGGGCTCCACTAAAGGAGGAAGTTGAATGCGGCTGTCAATTTTTACTTTGATCTTAAAAAGCTTTCCGCTGCCTGAAGTGATCGAAACAGCCAAAGAGATTGGCTATGAAGCTGTCGAGCTCATGGGCTGGGAACCACACCTGCCTGTGGAAACCACAAACAAGCAAGCCAAAGAAATTAACAGCATGATTAAAGACACAGGCCTTGCCGTAAGCTGCCTTGCCACCTATACAGGAGGCTACAGCAGCAAAAGCGACAGCGAATGTCAAAAAGAGCTGGATCAATTGAAGCGTTTTGTGGAGCTTGCAACAATTTTAGACTGCCAGCTTGTCAGGCACGCTCCAGGCGGGCCTAGAGAGGGTGAAGCTGAACTAAGCCATTATCAGCGCGCAGCCGAATGGATGCAGAAAGCAGCAGATTTCGCTGCCTCAGCTGGCGTAAAAGTGGTGATGGAAATCCACGACGGCGGTCTGATTGAATCCGCCTATGGCGCAAGAAAACTCCTGGATATTATCGACCGGGACAACGTGGGTGTAATCCACGATGCAGGAAACATGTATATATCCAAAGCAGACTTCGGCGAGGAATCTGTAAAGGTTTTAGGAGAAAAAATTTTCCACGTTCATGTGAAAGACGAACTTAAGGTTGAAGACCTTTCAGACCCCTCCTCTTTCAGAGTGCGGGACGAATTTTATTGTCATAAGTTGCTCGGCCAAGGCGGGGCAGATCACTTGCCCTTGTTTAAGGCATTAATCGCCCGTGGCTATGACGGATATCTATCTGCAGAATGCCACGGCGCCATGGATCCTATTGAAACAGCTAAACATGAATATAAAGCTATCAAAGAGCTTATTGCCAAAGCGAAAGGGGATTTTTAAAATGATTAATTTTGGAATAATCGGCTGTGG
>LFTB01000124.1:0-2817 GCA_001512905.1 Clostridia bacterium DTU084
GCTTTGCCAGCAGCCTAGAAGCTTCTGCCTTGGGAAAGTCCACTGCAAACAGGTCTGCGCCAGACAGATAGTAAAGGCGGGAACCAGAACGGTTGAGACATGCTCTGCCTGCCGGAACACCGTCCGTCCCAGGCAGAGCCTCTTCTGCACCAGTCTTTAAGTCCCGGACATAAAGCTTGAGCTGCCCATCCCGGCGTCCCTCATACCAAAAATACCGGCCTGTGGGATGGAAAGCAGCGTGGGTGTAGTAGGTGTGGTAGCCGCAGCTGCCCTGGGAAATTCTCTCTACAGGAAAGTTTCGCTTGATCATACTCCTCACCCCACAAGAACCTGGAATTTGCGCAAGAATGCGAGTTCACTGGCTGCATTTTCCACAGCACCTTCACCAAACCATTCAATGGAAACATAGCCCCCATAACCAATTTCCGAAAGCTCCTGGAGGAAAGGTGCGTAATCCATGTTCCCTTTGGCAAGAGGAACTCCATACTTTCTGCTGGTTTCGTCTGCGTTTTTCGCATGGACATGGACAACGTAAGGAGCCAATAGCCGCAGGGCGGAAACTGGATCCTCTCCTACAGCAAACAGGTTGTGGATATCCAAGTTCACCCCGAAGTTTTCTTCATCTACCTGCAGCACCAAACGCAAAGTAGAGCGTGTTGTATCTGCAAGCTGCCCCTGGTGGGTTTCCACAGCAAAGCCGATTCCCTCCTCCTGTCCCCACTGGGCGAACTCCTTCAAAGCTCTTGCTGCCTGCCTCCACTGCCAGTGAGCAGCCTCCAGAGATCCTGCAGGGCCTGTGAAGACGCGGATCAGAGGACGGCCAAGAGCTTTGGCATAGCCGATAAACCTTTTGCACTCTTGCCGGCTTCTCTCCAGCTCCTCTTGAGACGATACCAAGTTGAAATAAGGCGAAATCATGGGCACTTTCAGCTGGTATTTGGCCAGGGCTGCAAGCAATTCGTCCATGGAAAAACGTTTAAGGTAGTCTTCCAGGTGTGGTCCCCAGATCTCAAGACCATCGTAGCCCAAGGGGCCTATCTTCTCGATTACCTCCTCCAGGGGCAGATCCCGCAAGGCTATGGAACAGTAGCTTGTTTTAAACCGGGTGGGCTGAAGAGAGAGCAGCGCCGCTCTGCACTGCCCCGCCAAAGGCGGACAGCCCGGCAGAAAAATCCGGCCAGAGGCTCTGTGGGCAGCTGTGCAGTTGCCAACTAAAAGCACTTTCTCCCCGGGCTCATGCTCGAGCTTTTCCACAGGCCCCACCACAGCAAGCAAGTTTTCTGGGTCTTTATAGTCAGGGTTGTTCTGGGCGGCAGCATGGCCGCTTGCCAAAGCTCGCCTGCAGGCTCTGCAGATCCCTTTGTCAACAATCCGCATTCCAGCCGGCACATTGGTGTACTCCAAGGTTGGCATCACAAAGGTAATTCCCTCTGCGAGAAACTCTTTTTTGTCCCCTTGGATTTCAATTTCCTCAAAGGCAGCAGGGCCAAGGCCTCTGCGCCTTCCCTCTACCAGGTATTCCACCTTGTCTGGATCCAGCTTCATTAATTTCGCTGCAACCAGGTCCACAGCTAAAGCATTGTCCCCCACCACAATCAAATCTGTGGGCAGGGGATCCCCTTCTGCAGGGAAGTTGCCCTGAAGGCTCCATAGGGCATCTGTGATCACAAGGTCGCTGGGCCGGAAAGCGTTCAAATCCACTACAGAACCCTCCAAGCCCCACATATGCACCTGGGAGGTGGAACCTAAAGACAGAAGTCCCATTAGGTTTTTCATGGCATTGGAGAAGAAAGGTAGGGCGTGGGTGCGCAGGCCCGGCATGTTGATGAAAACATCGCACTGCTTTACGATCTCAGGCACAGGAACCGGGCTTTTCAAGCTCTGGGCTCCAGGCAGCTGCATGTGCTGGTGAGGGAGACTCCCGAAGTTCACCACTTCTGCGTAATCATAGATCTCTGGATAGGGGCCGAAATTGGCAAAGATGTTATCGTTCAGCTCTCCCACCACAACCCGGCCTGCTCCTGCCCGCCGTGCAGCCTTTGCTGCTGCCAGCACCAAAGCCGGATGGGTTGTCTTTCCAGATGACGCCTCCTCTGCAATGAACTCATTGGCTTTGATCAAGACCAGGTTCCCTGGTTTGATAAACTTCTCCCAGCCTCCCAAAGCAGCTATGGCCTGATCCAAAACCTCTCCGTATCTGTCCTCTGCTTCCCGCGGGCAAGACCAAATTCCAACCTTCGCTCTCATTTACTCTTCCTCCTCTTCATCCTGCCACCGGATCCAGCTTGGGACAAGCTCAGGACCTGTGAGGCAAATAGAGCGCTGGTACTTCGGGTCTGTGGGCCTGGGATCGCCCTCTGGGGAGTCGAAATAAAGGTGCGGCCCCCGGCTCTCCCTGCGCATAGCCTGGGCTTTCACAATTGCACTGGCTACAACCCGGGCAGTTCTGGCCTCAATTACTTTGTCCCAGCTGTCTGTGCCGGGAATAATATCTACTTCCCTCAAGGCTCCCAGCTCTTTTTCCGCAGCCTCCAGGCCCTCCTTCCAGCGAATCACTGCAGCATAACGGTCCATGAGGGAGCGGACTCGCTCCAACACTTCCCTGGCAGGGAGGCTACCATTGCCTTCCCTTGGGAAGGAAGGTTCGGGAAGATCCCGCCTGGTGCAGCAGCGCTGCTTGCCGGCAAGCTGAGCTGCATTTTCGCCTGCAATGCGGCCGAAGACCTGGCAGTCTAAAAGGGCATTGCCGCCAGGGCGGTTGGCTCCGTGCTGGCCGCCTGCCACCTCTCCCACTGCAAAAAGGCCTGGGAGCTTCGT
>LFTB01000124.1:2860-10314 GCA_001512905.1 Clostridia bacterium DTU084
GCCCAAGTCCAGGGTCTGCTCTGTTCTGTATAAGGAACGCAAACGCTGGGAGAGCTTTTCCCAGGCAAAGCCCTTGGGGTTTGTGCTGTAGTCCAGATACACTCTGCCGCCTGCCTCAAGCTCCCGAGCTACCAATAGATCTATCTTGTGGGTTGCTTTTTCAAAGGAGATGGGGTAGGTGGCTCCTTTGTCGAAAATCAGCTCAGGCCAGTTCCCGGGCAGGGACAGCTCCTCCCCTTTATCGTTTACAAAGCACGGCATGGCGCGCATGATGCTGCCTGAGCAGGCCAGTTTTGTCTTGGGAGAGACCAGGGTGAACTGCATGAATTCCATGTTCACCAGGCTCGCTCCAGCCTCAACTGCCATGGCATATCCATCTCCCATAGTGCCAGGTGGATAAGCGTTCCTGCCGTAAATTTCCCCTGCCCCTCCTGTTGCCAGGATCACAGCTCCCGCCCTGATTAATAGGAGATGGTCTTTCGGATCTTCGCTGCTGGGCAGCCTCTCTGGCAGGACCCAGGCGCCTGCCACCTTTCCATCTGCCACAGCCAGCTGAAACACATAATGCTCTTCCAAAACCGGCAGCCCCAGCTCCTCAACCTTCCGGCAGAGGGCCTGGGAAATGTGGTTGGCTGTATACGGGCCTGTGTAGCAGGCCCTGGCGTAGTCTGAACCGTCTGTGATAAATTGATCCAGCTTCCCTTCTGCATCCCGCACAAAGGGAACGCCGTATTCCACAAGATCCATTGCAGCTTTCCCGCTGTTTTTCGCCAAAATCTCGGCCAACTCAGGATCGGAAACATAACCGCCTATGCGGTATATGTCATCTGCGTGGTAGCGCCAGTTGTCCTCGCCGCCTGGCTCTGTATAGGGCAGGGTGGCGTGAAAGGCCATTCTGTCGGAGCAAGCAGTGGCTGTCACGCCGCTTTTGCCGAATTTGCCCCTGGTTACGATCTGCACTTTCAGCTCTGGATTTGTTTCGCAGGCAGCGATGGCAGCCCGTAGCGCTCCCCCTCCTGCACCGATTACCAGCACATCACAGCAAATCTCTCTCATTTTCTCTCACCTACATCAACGTAATAGATAGCTTTTGTGGGGCAGACTTCCCTGCACAACCCGCAGCCCTGACAGAGCTCATTGACAACTGCCTTTCCATCTTCCAAGCTGATGGCATTGTAAATGCAGACCCTGACGCAGTTGCCGCAGCCTGTGCACTTCTCCTCCTCTACCTCAGCAACTATCCGCTGGGTTCTGTCCACCTCTTCCATGGTGCGGATTTTGCCTAATTTGCCCCGCAGCTGTCCTAAATCTGAAAAGCCTTTTTGGGCCATGTAGTCTTCCAGCTCTCGAATGATCCTGGAAACTGCGCCGTAGCCTTCGGCCACGATCACAGAGCAGAGCTGAACAGTGGTTGCCCCTGCAAGGAGATATTTGGCTGCATCTTGTCCAGTCCAGACCCCCCCTGAGGCGCTGATGGGAACTTTCACGCAAGGGGCGATCTCGCTGAGCCAGCGCAGATTATAGTACAAAGACCATGGTCCGCCGTGGCCTGCGTAGCCGCCGTGGAGGATGGGCTCTAAAGTTTCCAAATTGATTTCAAGGCCTGTGAAGCGGTTGAAACAGACCATTGCTGAAGCACCTTGCTTCTCCACAGCCAACGCCAGGGCAAGGGGACTGGACATCTGGGGCGTCAGTTTGGGGATGATAGGGATTGACACCAGGCTCCGGACAAAAGCTGTGGTTGCAGCAAGCTCTTTCACAAGGTCCCTGCCTTCCATCAAATGCACGCCGTGGGGGCAGGAAAGGTTCAGCTCTACTGCGTCAGCTCCAGCTTCCTCAACAGCTCTTGCTGCCTGTTGCCAGCCTTCTTCGTTGAAGCAGTTGATGCTGGCAATAATGGGAATAGACAGGCTCTCTTTTGCCTCGCGAATCAGCTGCGCGTAGCCATCCAGATCCCGTTCGCTGGCCTGCTCGTAAGAATAGAGTGTTGTGGCTCGCACCCTACCATGGCCTGACTGCAGAAGGGCAAAGTGGGGTGTAGGGGACCTGCGGCAGACGCTCTTTTGAAAGTAGCTTTTGAGGACCACTGCAGCGATGCCGCTCTCTTCTGCCTTCTTCAGCTGGTGCAGGGAACCTGTTATCCCAGCTGCTGCTGCAATAAAAGGGTTTTTCAGTTTCAGTCCGACGTAATCTGTACGCAAATCTATCATTTATTCTCCTACCTTTCCACTTGATTGTCTGACGATGAGCTCTGTGGGCAGCAGGAGCTGCCTGGCCTCTGGCTCCTCTCCCCTGATAAGCTGAAGCAGCAGCTGACAGGCCAGCTGCCCCATCTGAAAAGCAGGGAGCTTCACTGTTGAAAGGGGCGGATCTGTGTGAGAGGAGCTGTGGATGTTGTCAAAACCGCAGAGGGAGAGATCGTCCGGCACCACAAGGCTCAGGTTTTTTGCTGCCTTCAGTGCGCCGATTGCCATTAAATCATTTGCTGCGAAAATCGCCGTTGGCCTCGGATTTGAGTTTAATATTTTCGTTGCTGCAGCATAACCGCTCTCCTCGTCAAAATTGCCGGCTGCCATATACTCAGGCCGGACTGCAAGGCCAAATTTCCTGTGGGCATCAAGATACCCCGCCTTGCGGAGCTCGCTGATCTCCATTTTCTCAGGCCCGCCGATGAAGCCTATTTGCCTGTGGCCGAGCTCAATCAGGTGAGCCACAGCCTTGCTTACGCCCTCTTTGTTGTCTACAGAAACCCAGGCTGCATCTTTTATTTGCCTGTTCACAAAGACTGTTGTCAGCTCTTCCTTTATGAGCGGTATGGATGCGTCATCTTCCCGCAAACCAACTGCCAGCAGCCCGTCTACTTTCCTTTCCTGCAGCACCCTTGCGCCTTTCTTCTCTCTGCTGCCTGTGTAAACCAGGACGTCGAAATTCTCTTGGGCTGCAGCTTCAGTTGCGCCCATGAGGACGTCGGCAAAGAAGGGGTTTTCGAAAAAAGCAGTCCTCCCCCGAGGCACAAGAATGCCGATGGTCTCGAGGCGTCGTTTGACCAGGCTTCGTGCCACAGAATTAGGACGATAATTGTGTTCTTTAATCAGCTGCCAAATCTTGGCCCGCATCTCGTCCCCTACTCCTGGCCTGCCTGTGACCACCCTTGAAACTGTGGAGGGAGCTACTCCTGCGAGTTTTGCAATATCTTTGATGGTGACGTTCTTGCTCACAGGGTCCACCCCGCACTTTTCGCTGCTGCCACCACTTTTGCAGCCTCTTCAGTAAGTGCCTCCCACCTTTTGCCGCTGATGGCAGCCTTGCTTACCAGTCCACCGCCCAGGCCCACACCTACAGCCCCAGCTCTGATGTATTCTCCAAGGTTGTCTGCGCTTATCCCGCCTGTGGGGATGCAGCGCAGCTCCGGGAAAGGCCCTCTGAGGGCTTTCAGGTGTCCTGGACCACCTGTTGATGCTGGAAACAGCTTTACCACAGTGGCCCCAGCCTGATATGCTGCGGCAAGTTCTGATGGGGTGAAGATGCCTGGAATTACCAGCAGGTCCTGTTCCCTGCCGAAGCGGACGAGCTCTGGAGCAAAATGGGGACAGAAAATAAAGTCTGCGCCGGCTTTCAAGGCAGCTTCTGCATCATCCAGCGTGCGCACTGTGCCTGCACCTGCAAAATACTGCTTCTCTTTGAGGGTTTTCAGGGCTGCGGCAGCGTGTTTCGATTCAAAAGTAATCTCGAAACTGGTAATTCCCCCTTTGGTCAGTGCCTCAGCCACAGCCAAAGCCTCTTTCTGCGCGTCCTCCCGCATGACCACAGTAATCTTTCTTTTCAGAAGCTCTGCTTCTGCCTTTGCCCAACTCATCTTTCCACCTCCTGCCTCTCTCCCAAAAACACCGCCAGTTCCTCAGCTGTAGGCAGGCCATCCAGATCTCCCGGACAGGATACCACGTGTGCTGCCACAGCCTGGCCCAGCTCCACTGCTTCGTCTAGGGATTTGTTTTTCAGAAGACCTCCTAAAAACCCTGCAGCAAAGCCATCCCCTGCGCCTACAGTATCAACAGGACGCACTTTAAAAGCAGGCTGAAAGAAGATCCTTTCTTTTTCAACAAGCACTGCGCCTGCTGCCCCAAGCTTCACCACAGCAGTCCCTGCACCTAGTGCGAGCAGATACCTGCCCAAGTGCTCTCCTGCTTCTTGCGGAGACCATTCTTCCCGCCAGCCTATCTCTTCGCCCCACAGGAGCTTGCCTTCGTCAAGGCCAGGCAGCACAATGTCTGCAAGGCCGGCAAGCCTGCTTAAGACCTCTCTGGCCTTAGGCAGATCCCAGAGCTTAAGGCGCAGGTTGGGATCAAAGCTGACAGTTATCCCACGCTCTTTGGCTGCTTCTGCCAAAGCAAGGACAGCCTTCTCGCAGCTTTGGCTTAAAGCCGGGGTGATGCCTGTGAGGTGGAGGTAGTCTATGCCCTCTAAAAGATCGCAGGGCAGCATTTCAGCCTTGAGCTTGCTGGCTGCGGAAAAAGCGCGGTAGTAATAGCCGTAGATTTTATCAGCCTGCAGCCGTTCTTTCACATATAGACCTGTAGGGGCGTCTGGGGCAAACTGCACCTGCCCTACATCAACCCCTTCCCCCCGGAGAAAGCGGTAGATGTATTGGCCGAAGGGGTCCCTTCCCAATCTGCCGAACCAGCTCACCTCGCAGCCCAAGCGGGCTAGACCAACAGCCACATTCACCTCTGCGCCGCCGATCCGGCGCTTGAAGGTGTCAACGGAAGTCAGGGATCCAATCTCTTGGGGATCCAGCACAATCAAGGCTTCACCCATAGTGAGCAGTTTCATGGCTTCCTCCTCTAAAAAGCAAACGTTTGCGCATTTCCTTAAAGTTACTATTCGCCCTCTGCGAGTTTTTTCCTGCTTTAAATTTAAGAAAAGCCTATTCTTTTAATAAATTTGCGCAGCTGAAGATTACCTGCAGAGGAAAAAAGCAAGCCTTCATCCTCCCTATGCAGCCCTGTACTGCTGTGAAAAAGCGGATTAAGCTTTAGAGTTCACGAAAAGCAGCTGAAAACGAGATTTTCCCTTCTTAAGAGTGCAGCTAGACTGTTGACTAGTGCCTTCATCTTTTGTATGTATAAAATAGAGATGAAAGCCCAGGAGGTACTGGTAATGCTGGTTAAGATTCAGAACTTGGGCAGGTGCCTTGCCCTGCGAATTCCAATACCTTTTGCAGAAGAGCTTTCTCTGAAAGAAGGCTCTCTAGTGGAGCTTTTTATTGAAGAAGGCAGGCTCGTCGTTGAACCTGCCGCTGTCGAGAAATATCAGCTCCACAAGCTCCTCTCCGAGGTTATTGATGCAAATATCCACGGTGAAGTTTCATTGGGCAAACCGGCAGGTAAAGAAGTTTGGTAGTGAATCAAAATTCCGTGCCTCAATGGGAATTTCCTGCTGTGAGTTCAGCGGGGAGCTTCCGACTATTTTCCTTTGTTTATTTTTGAGCAGTCAATCCCTCTTCAATTATCCTCGGCTTGGGAAGAACTCGTACCCCCGCAGATCGATCTCCCTGCCCCCCACAGCCCAGGGAATCCCCCCCTCACTCGGCAGCTGCCAATTGTCGTAGCAGGAGCTGAATCCTTCAGCCAAGCTCTGGACCCAGGTCTGCTTCGGCTGGCCTGTCTGCCTGAGAAGCTCTTTCGGGAACTTAGAGATCTCTGGCACCGATTCCTGCATGCCGTTTATGCAGATGGTGTGGGAGCTTGCTGCCTTCAGGCCGCAGGGTATTTCCCTGCCGTCTCGTACAGCGTCCACAGCCAGCCAAAGTTTATTGCACAGGCCCTTAAAGGGATCTCCATAAACTTTCCGCCGGCCATCGTCGAAGACAGCGGTTATTTCTCCTGACTCCTGCTGGTAGGTAACTGTGGCTTTTTCAAATTCATATGTAAAGATGGGATTTTGGCGCTGTTCTGTGGCATGGCTTGCAAAATACAAAAGCTCCACCCCTTCAGTGGTATAAACCCGCGCTGCAGCAGTATCGTAATTTTCGATTTCGTTTGCACGATAGAGCTCTGCTGTAACTTGAGCTGGTTCTGCGCTCAATAGGCCTTTTCCTAGGATAAAGAACATGTTGTGGAGATAATGGGCAGTAGCATTGTTGGCCACACTATCTAAAATCCAGTTGCCCTGGCTGTCTTTTTGCTTGCCAGCCCAAGAGCGCTTATAGTACTCCTCGTTCCGGGGCCAAAAGATCAATGTTTTCAGCCTCTTGGGCCTGCCCAAAACTCCTGCCTGCACATCAGCTTTCAAGCTTAAAATGGCATCGCTGAAAGACCACTGGTAGCCAACAGCCACAAACCTGCCGGTTTCTGCTTCCTTTGCCATCATTGCCCTTGCTTCCTGGATGGTGGCGCTGATGGGTTTTTCGCAGAGCACGTTGCTGCCTTTTTCTAAAGCAAGGCAGGTTTGCTGGCAGTGAAATTGAATTGGCGTAGAAATCACCGCAAGGTCTGCGCTGTGTTTTTCATAGAAATCTTCCGTTGTTTCAAAAAAGGGAATCTGCAATTGCTCAAGCTCAGCCAGCCGCCTGCAGCCCTCAGGATGGGGATCCACAGCCCCCACAATTTTAACTCCCTTTTTCTCGTGCTCATCAAGCAAATTGTCCACGTAAATGTTGCCGTAGCCTCCAATTCCAACTAAAAGGACTGTTACCTCCATCCTCAACCGCTCCTCTGCATTAATTTAGCCTGCTATCTCAACTTTAGCGCCAGCCGCTCAACTGACGAAAGACAGGCCAGGCCTCTTGAGGATAAAATCTATGGCCTCCTGAACCGATCACAAGCTTAATCTTATCTTCAGCCCCTGCAGCTTTATACAGAGCCTCTGCTGCGGCAAAAGCTTCCCTCACCCCTGCTATAGGAGAGAGGTGGTCCTTTTCTCCCGCCACAACAATAAATGCTCTCGGCGCGATGAGCCCCGCCAAATCACCCATCTCGAAATATTTCAAAACCCCGGGCAAGTAGCCGCATATGCAGTGGTCTACGGCGCACCTTCCATGCCTGTATGTACAAAAAGAGCAGGATGACATGGCTATTTTAATCCTTTCATCTACACAAGCAGCATAAAAGGTGATGGTGCCGCCGCCTGAGTTGCCCATGCAGCCAATTCTTTCTCTGTCCACTTGAGGAAATTCAGCCAGAGCATCAATAGCCCTGGAAACATCCCAGACCCGCTCGCCAACCATAGTGCGGCCGAGCAGAAGGGCAGTCAGACTTCCATGATGGCAGCTGAACTGTTTAGTCGCTCCTTTCCTTTGGTCTCTCCTCTCTCCAAAGCAGCGTTGTTCCAAAGCTAATGCAGCGTAGCCCTGCTTCACAGCCTGCAGGGCGAAATCCCGCCCGCCTGCGATACTATCCTCATCTCCCGGGTATTTGGGACTGCCAAAGGAAATGTGCATTCCAGAAGTATGGCCC
>LFTB01000081.1 GCA_001512905.1 Clostridia bacterium DTU084
CAATAAACTCCTCCTTGATACGTCATTTATTGATTAATCCCTGTCGGGAAAACCTAAACCAGGTGCGCTGCAAGATCGTAGTCGTACGCTTCAGTGATCCTGGCAGTTGCAAAGTGGCCAGCTGGCAGCTTTTCTTTCAGGAAGATCACTCCGTCCACCTCTGGAGCTTCCGCTTCAGAGCGGACGATGCTGCCTCCTTCCTCCCCTGCGCCCTCGCTCATGACCAGAACCTCGCTCCCCACTCGCTGCTGGTTCTTTCGCCTGGAAATAGAACGCTGCAGGCGCATCAGCTCCTCAGCTCGCTCTAAGGCAAGCTCGCGGGGTACCTGGCTTGCGAGGTTTGCGGCGACTGTGCCGTCTTCACGGGAATAAGGAAACACTCCTACTCTCTCCAGCTGCGCTGCCTCGATGAAGGACATAAGCTCCTGGAAATCCTCATCCTCCTCGCCAGGAAAGCCCACAATGAAGGTGCTGCGCAGCGTTACATTCGGTATTGCTGCCCGGATTGTGGCGATTTTCTCCAACAGGCCCTCTGCTGTGCCGCCCCTGCCCATCTGGGCAAGGACTTTTTTCGAAGCATGCTGCAGGGGCAGATCAATATACTTGCAAACTTTGTCTGTGCTTGCAATTGCCTCTAGGAGCTCTGTGGTGATCCTGGTGGGGTAAAAGTAGAGGGGCCGGATCCAGACCAGCTCTGAGATCTTGTCCAACTGCCGAAGAAGCTCAGGAAGCTGGCTTTTCCCGTATAGGTCTGTACCGTAGAAGCTGGTGTCCTGAGCCACCAAAAGCAGCTCGCGGGCGCCTTCTTTGGCGAGCCTTTGAGCTTCTGAAAGGATCTGCTCCAAGGGCCTGCTGCGGTACGGGCCTCGGATTGAAGGGATGGCGCAGTAAGTGCAGCAATTGTTGCACCCTTCAGCCAACTTAACGATGGCAGTGCCAGGAGGGGTGATCAGGCGCCTGGGCTCTTGTCCTGTGTATAGGTATGAACCTGCAGCTTGTGCCTGCACCTTCTTCCCCGCCAAAAGGCCCTCTACAACCTGCACGATCTGGGGAACCTCATTTACCCCTAAGAAGCAGTCCACCTCTGGCAGTTCCTCAGCCAGTTCCTTTGGGTATCTTTGGCTTAAGCAACCGGTTACCACAAGGGCATGAGCCCGCCCTTCCTCTTTCAAAGCAGCAAACTCCAGAATCTGGGCGATGCTTTCTTCTTTTGCATCGTCAATGAAGCCGCATGTATTGACTACAAGCACCTGTGCCTCTGAGGGATTATCAGTGAGCTGGTATCCTGCCTGCTCTAATAGTCCCATCATTACTTCGCTGTCCACCTGGTTCTTTGCACAGCCCAAAGATGCGAAGGCTATTTTTACTTTCTCCAAATCAACTCACCTTGATTTCTGCTGCTATCGCCAGAATTTGGGAACATGTCTCGGGAAACTTCCAGAGTAGCTGTAGTAGATGACCCCTGCTAAGACTGCCACAACCAGGGCAAGGGAAAGGTATACGCCCCAGCGGCCTTTTTGATCGACGAGAACCAGGCCTGTGCAAATCAAAATCAGCGGCCAGAACCGCAACAGCTGAGGCCATATGTCTCGGGGCAGCAGACCCAAATTGCTCAGCAGAAGCAAGAGTCCAATGGCGATTAAAGCCATACCTGCAAGGTGCTTTTTTTCCATCTACAGCTCCTCCTAATGTTTCTGATAGATCAAAAACACGCCGGCAGCGACGATCAAAAGGGGCCAGAGCTTTAGCAGAGAAAACCAGGGAAAGAATTCATCAATAAGGAAGAAAACACCCAACACTATTAAGGCTGTACCCAACAGACTTCTCCGCCTGGCCTGCTCTTGGGGGTTCTCAACATCGATTACTCCCCCGCTCTCCCAAACCACTGCCGCATCAAGGGGAAGGGCCCACCACAGTACGAGGTAGAGGGGGATGCTGATCCCGCCCATAAAGGCAAACAGGACCCATAAAAGGCGGGTCATGTAAACGTCCAGACCGAAGAACTCTGCAACGCCGCCGCAGACTCCAGCGATGACCCTCTCTCTGCTTGAACGGGTTAATCTTTTCATCCTGCTTTCCCACCTTAGCTTGCCTTCTTCAGCTGGGCTGGCAATTGGGCCTTCAAGACCTCAATCGCCTTCTCCAGCTGCAAATCAACGGGATTGAACCGCTGTAAATGCTCCTCTTCAATCCAACCTGTATATTCTTTGTACTTCACCTGCCAGCGCTTTTCCTCCTGGTTCCTCTCCAGAACCTCCAGTTGGCTTCCTGCAGGCACCTTGACGGTCCCGCCTTCGTACTTTAGCTCTGCCTCTTCCCTTGTCCAGAGGGCAACAGGCAGACCGTCTTCCCGAACCTCTTCTTCTAAAATTGGCACCAGGTAGTCCGGTTCGATGCCCTGTTTGTGGATATCTACTCCCGCAGCTGTGAGGTAGCGCTGGGTGGTGAGAGAAACGGCGCCGCCGCTTGCCAGAGGAAAGATCGTCTGCACAAGGCCCTTGCCGAAGGTTTTTGTGCCAACTACCTTGGCTCTGTTGTAATCTTTCAAGGCGCCAGTGAGAATTTCAGAGGCGCTGGCGCTGTACTTGTTAACCAAAACCACAACTGGCAGCTCTGTGCGGAAGGAAGTGGGGACGGTCTTTTTAACCTCTCTTCCCTGCTGCCTGTCTATAATCTGCAGCACATTGTGATCTCTACCTAGGAAAAAACTCGCTGCAGTGATGGCAGAATCCAACAGTCCCCCTGGATTGTAGCGGAGATCCAAAATTATCCCCTCTCCGCCTTTTGCCTGGATCTCCCGCAGTGCCTTCTCCAGCTGGGGGACAGTTTCCTCGCTGAAGGTGGAGACCTCCAGGTGGTAGAGGCCGGGGTGCTCTTCCAGTTCCTGCCAGGAAACTGACGGCACGTTGATCTCGTCCCGCTCGATGGTAAAGGTCAATTTTTCCGTGCCGCGCTCGATCAAGAGGGTGACAGTTGTACCTTTAGGCCCCCGCATCAGAGACGCTGCCTGATCTGTAGACATAAACCGCGTTGATTTCCCGTCTATTTCGGCGATGTGATCGCCGCTTTGGATCCCAGCCCGCTTGGCCGGAGTTCCGTCGATGGGCGCAACTACAATCAGCCGCTCGTTCTCATCCAGACCAATATAAAGCCCGATACCAAAGAAGCTGCCTCGAGTGTTGATCTTCATGTCTGCAAAGGCAGCTTTGTCCATGTAGCGGGTGTAGGGATCGTCCAATGTTTTCGAGAGCATCCCTCCGATGGTTCCGGTGGAAAGGTAATTCCGCATCAAATCTACGCTGCTGACAGGATCCACGTACTGTGTCTTAAGCAAAGCAATAACCTGCAGGGCATCTGCCAGGCTCTCTGCAGGTTGAGCTGTCTGTGAATCTGCGCGGGCCACCTTAAGAGCGATAGAGCTTGCTCCCAAAACGAGAAGGGCTGCAAAAACTATTATGAAGGCTACCCGCCAACGTTGTCGCATCAAATCGCCACCTCACTATGGCAAGTAATTCCTGGGGTTAACTGGAACCCCGTTTTTCCTGACTTCAAAGTGGACATGGGGCCCGGTACTCAGGCCAGTGCTGCCCACCCGGGCTATGGTTTGCCCCCTGGATACCTGCTGTCCTGCCTGAACCAAAAGGGCTGAATTGTGGGCGTAGAGGGTAGAGATGCCGCCGCCGTGGTCGATGATCACAGTATAGCCGTAGCCGTTGATCCAGCCGCTGTGGATCACTTTCCCGCTTTGTGCTGCCACTACTGGATTGCCGGCAGGCAGGGCAATATCTATGCCGTTGTGGTTTCTCACCTGGCCTGTTACAGGATGGACCCTGCGACCGAACTCGGAGCTGATCCTGCCGTGCACAGGCCAGATAAAGCTGCCTGATGCTTGGGGCGTGCCGGGGCTCTGCTGGCTGCGGATCAGACTTTCCAGCCTTCTAGATTCCCGCTCCAGCTCATCTAAGGCTTTTTCGAATTCCCGGATGTTTGCCTGGAGCTTTCTGCGGTAGCTCTCGTAGCTCTGCCGGCTGGAAACCAATTTGGCTTGCTCTCTGCGCCTATCCCTCTCCAATGCTGCCAGCTTGTTCTGCTGGGCAAGGAGCTCTTGTTCCTGTTTGCGCAGGGCAGCTAACTGGACTTCGATAACCTCCTGCTGCGCCTTGATCTCGTTGAAGAGGGTTTCGTCTTGTTTGAGAATGCGCTTTAGAAGGTCTAACCGAACCAAAAAATCGCCAAAGCTGTTGGAGGTGAAAAGCAGCTCCAAGTAGCCGCCGCTGCCGGCCATGTAAATTGCCCTGAGCCTCTGGTTCAGGGCCTCTTGTCTGGCAGAGAGGGCTTTTTTCGCTTTGTCCAATTCCTTCTTGGTGCTGGCCAGCTTCGCTTGAGTCCTGGCCACTTCCTCTCCCTTGGCTTTATAGTCGCGGTTGAGGACTTCGATCTGGGAACGGCTTTGTTCGATCTGCTGCTCCAACTGACCGAGGGTGGCCAGCACGCTCCGCTCCTCGCGCTCGGTTTTTTGAAGTTCCTGTCGGATTTGCTTCTCTTTGTTTTTCAAGTTGTCCAGCTGCCGCTTGTGCTGGCTCACATTGGCAAAGCAAGCTGTCTGCACCAGCACAATTATGAGCAGCCAGTTGAGAAGTTTCCTTCCAGCTCCCATTGGGTCCACTCTGCCCCCTTTTCCTAAACCTGCAGGTACTTGCGGATGGAGAAGGCGCTGGAGGTAGCGCCGACAAACATGCCCAAAGCGACCACGCCGAAACATACTTTAGTCACCACAGAGCCCATGGGCAGCCAGGGCAGAAACGGTGCCAAAGCGATCACCTTCGCTGCCACGAAACTGTAGCCGAAGTAGAGGAAGAGGGTGGCCAGGCAGCCTGCAGCCAAGCCCATGAGCATGCCTTCCAAAAGGAAGGGAAGGCGGATGAACCAGTTTGTGGCCCCCACCAGCTTCATGATCTCGATCTCTTTCCGCCGGGCAAACACAGCAAGACGCACTGTGTTGGTGATGATCAGGACCACGATGGTGAGGAGCGCAGCGATGGTAAGCACGCCGATAATCCACAGTGCCCGGGTAAAGGTGAACAACCGCTCAACCCATTCTTTGCCGTAGTTCACCTCTTCGATGCCCTCAAGCTTCTGGACTTTAGATGCTACTGCCTCAACAGCCTGGGGCTCCTTTAAGGTGATCTTGAAGGAATGAGGCAGGGGGTTCTTCTCCACAAGGGCGAATACTTTGGGCTCATCAAGCTCCTGCTTCAGCTGCTCGAGGCCCTGCTCTTTGGAAATGAACTCTACCTTTTTCACTTCCTCCAAGGCCAAAAGTTCCTCGCCCAGCTGGTCGATTCCCCGCTCAGACAAATCGTCTTTTAAAAAGACTCTGATCTCAACCCTGGACTCGATATCTTCCGCTATATGGTGTAAATTCGCTATTACGAGGATAAATCCTCCTAAAATCAAAAGACACAGGGCGATTATCCCCACAGAGACCGCGCTCATGTGACCATTTCGTCTTATGCTGCTGGCAGCTTCCTTGAAGTGGTGGATGATTGTCCTCAGCTTCATCTGCAGTATGCTCCCCTCTGGTCGTCGCGGACGATTATGCCGTTTTCTAAGGCGATTACCCGCTTTTTCATTCGGTCCACAATGTTGCTGTTGTGGGTTGTCATGATCACTGTGGTGCCTCTTTTGTTGATTTCGCAGAGGAGATCCATGATTTCCCAGGAAGTGTCAGGATCTAGGTTGCCTGTTGGCTCGTCTGCCAGGAGGATCAGGGGATTGTTCACTATGGAGCGGGCCAAGGAAACCCGCTGCTGTTCTCCTCCGGACAGCTGGTGGGGCAGAGCTGAGAGCTTGTGCTTCAGGCCCACAAGCTCCAGTGCTGCAGGCACCCTGCGCTTGATCTCCCTGGGAGAGGCCTCTGTCACCTCTAGAGCAAAGGCGACGTTTTCGTAGGCGGTTTTGTTGGGAAGCAGGAGAAAGTCTTGAAAGACAATCCCGACGCTGCGCCGCAGGCGTGGAATCTCCCAGGGACGGAGT
Organism: Clostridia bacterium DTU084; assembly: GCA_001512905.1. Lineage (GTDB taxonomy): Bacteria > Bacillota > DTU084 > DTU084 > DTU084 > DTU084. The sequence continues at coordinate 6,037 of LFTB01000081.1, forward strand.
CTGGTCACGTTTCTGCCCCCGACAATAATCTGGCCGGAGGTTGGCAGCTCCCTGCGGATGATCAGTTTCATAAAAGTTGATTTGCCAGCGCCGCTGGGACCTACTAGAAAAACGAACTCTCCTTTTTCGATATATAAATTAATGTTCTGCAGGGCTAAAGCTCCGTTTGGATACCTCTTGCTCACCTGGTACATCTGTATCATTTCATTCCACCTGCTCGAGTTGAAGTTTGCTTCATTATAAATATTTCGCTCCGCCAGTTGCAAACCCTTCTTTGAGCTTCACTTTAAACCCTGACAATTTTTCACAGGCTCTTTACTGCCTGAACAATGTCTTCTTTTGTGAGCCCGTACTCTGCAAGGAGCTCCGGCGGTTTCCCGGATTGGCCGAAGCGGTCGTTTGTGCCCAGGCGCAGGACCCTGCAGGGTGCAGAAGCGGTTACAAGCTCTGCCACAGCTCCCCCAAGTCCTCCGAGGGTATTATGTTCTTCTACAACCACAATGCCGCGAGTCTCACGGCTTGCTGCAAGGACCAGCTCCTGATCCAGGGGCTTGATGGAGAAAGCATCGATCACCCGAACCAGTATCCCTTCTTGAGCCAGCTGTTCTGCTGCCTCAAGGGCAGGTGCCACCATGACGCCGCAGGCGATGATTGCAGCGTGGTTTCCCTCCCGCAGGAGCTTTCCTTTGCCCACGGCAAACTTCTCGTCGGGATCGTAAATCAAAGGGGTTGCTTCTCTGCCCATGCGCAGGTAAAAGGGCCCAGGGGTCTCGATGGCAAGGCGGACTGCTTCTTTGGTGGCTTGGCTGTCTGCTGGCACCAAAATGTGCATGTTGGGAACCGCCCGCATAAGGGCAATGTCCTCTATGGCCTGGTGGGAGGCGCCGTCCTCCCCTACAGTAATGCCTGCGTGGGTGGCAGCCACTTTCACGTTGAGACTTGGATAGGCGATGCTGTTGCGGATCTGCTCAAAGGCCCTGCCTGTGGCGAAAATGGCAAAAGAGCTTGCAAAAGCGATCTTCCCTCCCAAACTGAGGCCAGCGGCAGTGCCCAGCATGTCCTGCTCTGCCACGCCCATTTGGAAAAAGCGATCTGGGTAGGCTTTGGCAAACTTGTTGGTCTTTGTGGATTGAGAGAGGTCGGCATCCAAAACCACCAGCCTCTCCTCTTTTGCTCCCCACTCTACCAAAGCATCTCCGTAGGCATCTCTAGTTGCTTGTTTTTCAGTTTTCGGAAAATATCTCTTCATCAGCATTCCCTCCCAAGTTCCCTAAGGGCTGCCTCTACCTGCTCTGCTCCAGGCGCAGAACCGTGCCAGTTGGCCTGGTTTTCCATGAAGGAAACTCCTCTGCCTTTAATTGTGTGGGCTACAATCACTGTAGGGACAGCTGCTTGCTCAGCCTGGTCGAAAGCCTGTTCTATGGCAGAGAAATCGTGGCCGTCTATCTCGACAGTATGCCAGCCGAAAGCCCGGAAGCGCTCGGCAATTGAGCCCTTCAGCTTCACATCGCTGATTTGGCCGTCAATTTGCAGCTTGTTGTGGTCTACAATGGCAGTGAGGTTAGTGAGGTTGTAGTGGACAGTGGTCATGGCAGCCTCCCAGATCTGTCCTTCCTCGAGCTCCCCGTCTCCCATAAGCACATAGGTGCGCCAGGACTCGCCATTGAGGCGGGCAGCTAAAGCCAGGCCGTTGGCGATGGAAAGGCCCTGGCCTAAAGAGCCTGTTGAGGCGTCCACCCCTGGTGTTTTGAGGCAGTCAGGATGGCCTTGGAGCCTGGAGCCGAACTGCCGCAGCCCCAACAGTTCCTCAGTGGGGAAAAAACCTCGCTCTGCCAGGACTGCGTAGAGGGCAGGTGCTGCATGGCCTTTGGACAGCACAAAGCGATCCCGCTTTTCCCAGTGGGGATTTTGGGGGTCGATGTTCATTTTTTGAAAGTACAAAAAGGTGAGAATATCTGTGGCCGACAAGGAGCCGCCAGGATGCCCTGACCGCGCCTTGCCGATCATCTCCACCACATGGCCCCTCACCCTCTGGGCCACTAACCCTAGATCCTGTTTCATTTTCCACTCTCCTTCTACTAAACAGCTACTTCCACATTGCTCCATCGACCACACCGGTCTCCCCAGCGCGCGATGACTTTTCCTTCCTGCTTGATCTCTACGATCTCGCACTGGTTGGGGCAATGAGGACATTCAAAGCTTCCTGCTTCGTTCTCCCAGTTGGCAACGTTCATCCCTTTGAATTTGCTTCTGCCTGTGTTTGCCACTTCTTCTTTGGCAAGAAGAGCAGCTCCCACAGCTCCCATCACGGAATAGTATTCAGGCACCACCACTTTGGTACCCAGGGCTTTTTCGAAGGCCCGCCTCATTCCGAGGTTGGCAGCAACCCCTCCCTGGAAAACAACAGTTGGCAGCAGCTCCTTGCCTTTGCCCACATTGTTGAGGTAGTTGCGGACAAGGGCGCTGCACAGTCCAGCCACGATCTCTTCTGTTGGATAACCCATCTGCTGTTTGTGGATCATGTCAGACTCTGCAAAGACAGCGCAGCGGCCGGCAATGCGCACTTCTTCCTTTGCTTTTAAGGCAAGCTTGCCGAACTCTTCTATCGGCACTCCGAGCCTAGCTGCCTGGTGGTCCAAAAAGGAGCCTGTGCCAGCAGCACAGACAGTGTTCATGGCAAAATCAGTGACCACACCGTCCCGGAGTATGATGAGCTTAGAGTCCTGGCCGCCGATCTCCAGCACCGTCTGCACAGAGGGAACCAAGGCCAGCGCTGCCACAGCGTGGGCTGTGATTTCGTTTTTGATTACATCTGCGCCGATCAAAACACCGGCCAGTTTTCTGCCGCTGCCAGTGGTGCCTGCCCCTAACACCTTGGGGTTTTCCTTTGCCAGCTCCCCAAGGCCTTTCTCTATGGCAACAAGAGGCCTTCCTTCAGTTCGAAGGTATAGGTCCCAGACCACTTTCCCCTCTTTGTCTAGGAGCACAAAGTTTGTGCTCACAGAGCCAACATCAAGCCCAAGATAATATCCCATGGCCTTGCCTCCTTTGGCGTTGTTGTCTCAGCAGCATGTCCACAAAGGCCTCCAGCCTCGTCACAAGACCTGCCTCGCCTGTATGTTCGTCGAGGAAGAGGGTCAGCACAGAAATTCCTTCTCCTTTGCTCACCCTGGGCAGGATGCTGGCAGCAACGATCTCGGGCATGCAGGTGAAGGGTGCCAATTGCACCACGCCGTCGAAGCGGCGCCTGGCAGCAAGGACCGTGTTGGCCACAGTTTCAAGGCCGTGGCCGCCCACAGCGTAGTTGAGATAGCCGGAAGCAAGCCCGAGGCTGCGATTTGGCCGGTGGAGGCGAAAGGTGGGCAGCACCAGGTGGTGCACGATCCACTGGGAGAGGTAAATGGTGCGGCTTACCTCTACCCCCATCTCTCCCAGGCGTTCTTCTATGTACTGGTTGGAGAAGGGATCCAGCACCACGTAGATCTCCCCAACCAGAGCAATGTGGGCTTTGGGTTCGCCTTTTGCCTGGCTTTTGAGCTCCTCTATTCCCTCTCGGACGATCCTGCGTATTCTCTTCATCTCACAGGCTTGATCCAGCTTGTGATAGAGCTTGCGGATGATTTTGCTGGTGCGACCCCTCTCGACTTCCCTTGGCCTTGCCCAAAGGGAAACCTGCCAGAGCTTATCTACTGCCCGCGCTTTAGCCCAGGCGATCTTTGCTCCCCGCAAAATGCCTGCCGGGCGGCAGCCGGCAAAAAGCCTGCGGCAGGTGCTGGCCAGACCTTTGAAATCTCCAGCAGGGGGTTCAAAAATCAGAAAATCGCAGTCTTTGCCCAAGGAGCGGAGGATCTCCCGCTGCACCTGGCCGTAGTAGCCAAAGCGGCAAGGGCCAACTCCGCCTGCCATGATGATGGTATCTGCGCCCAACTCCAAAGCTTCCAGGTAATTGCCGAGGTTTATTTTCAGCGGCAGGCAGGCGAATTCCGGCGCATGCCTGCTGCCCAATGTCAAGGTTCGTTTGCTGGTTGGAGGCGGCAGGACCACTTCAAGCCCCGCTTCCTCCAGCAAAGCTTTCATGGGAATAGCCAATGATCCCATGTGGGGAAAGGTAACCTTCATGCAGGACACCTCCTTTGGAGCATGTCCAAGAAGGCTTCAAGCCGGGTTTGTAGCCCAGCTTGTCCTGTCTGCTCGTCCAGATTCAACTCCAAAAGGGGTGTGCCGCTTTGCTTCGCCCGCAAGGAGATGAGCTCGCCGATCATGGCGTCAGGTCCGCAGGCGAAGGAGGAAATGTGGATGATCCCCATCACTTGTTCCTCCAGAAAAGCAATGGCAGAACCCATGATTTCCGCTTCCATGGACCAAAAGAGCTTTTTGGGCAGCTTTTCAGCACAGCGCTGGATTTGCTGCGGAGGAAGCATCTGGGCTGTGAGGGGGAAGAAGCCTCTTTCCTCCAGGAAAGAGATAAGGCCCATGTTGAGAAACGAATCGTAGAGCAGATAAGGATGTCCCAAAAGGCCGATTTGTCTTTGGCTAGCCTTCCGTCTGAGGCTTCTGCCTGCCAAAGCCTCAAGAGGAGTGAGCTTTTCTTCCTGCATTTTCTTGAGGAAACGGTTCAGGCTGCGTTCTGCAAACCCGAGAGCCTCCCTGACTTGTCTTTGACCGCGGTCCAAGGTGTCTGACAGCTGCCGGATCAGCTCCCTCTTTCCGCGGCGCAAATCCACAAGGGGCGAGAAGAGTTCTGCGGCCAGCTCCGGCCTGACCATATCCGGCAGGCCCATAAGCTTGGGACAGAAAAAGGTTTTAGGCCTCTCGCTTACCATCCTGGGCAGGAAAAGGGCGTCCACTTTCTCTTCCAGGGCCGCCAGGTGCCCGTAGCAGATCTTCACTGGCAGACAGGCTTCGTCAGGGGCCCTGTTTACCCCTAGATCCAAAATGGCTTTGTTGGTTGGGGGCGAGATGACAAGCTCGAAACCTAATCCTTCAAGGAGCGTCGACCACAAAGGAGCGTGATCGTAATACAACAGGGCGCGGGGGATTCCGAGTTTCACGAACGCTCTCCCTCCCGTCCCTTTAATTTTACTTCTCCAGTTACCTGCCAATTCCTTCTCTCTTCCGCAACATTTTCCCCGCTGGCCTCAAGTATTGTGCGTATGGCTTTTGTTGTCAGGGGGGCGCCCTTCTCTGCTTCATCCCGGCAGTCCATCTTTCCAGGGTCTCCGAGGCCCACTACCGGCTCTATCCCAAGTTCATCGAGCACGTCCACTGTATCGCCGTACACCCTTTGTGAGGGCTGCACCTTGCCGTCTTTGTCCACCGCTCCGCTTACGAACTCGCCATTTTTCGTAATGGAGCCTGTCACCTCCACTCCCCTGCAGGGGGTGTGGGAAGCTACAGCCACGGCGCCGATGATTTTCACCCTGGGCTCCTTTGCCAAGCTGTAAATGGCATTTTCGCCTGGTCCCCTCCGGCTTTCGCCTCTATCGTCGCACATCACAACCACCACCTCCCCAGCTGAACCCAAAACCAGATCCACTATCTTCTCCCCTTGCAAAGGGGTAGGGTTGCCTGCGGAACTTGAGATGGTTCGCAGGTTTAAATTCTGCGCTGCCCGTTCCACTGCAGCCTTTGCTATCTCATCACCGTCTGTAACCAGGATCACTTTTTTCATTTAATACCTCCAAAAAATCGCCATAAGCCCAAAGCCAAACTGATAAGGGCGAGCCTCTTGAGGCTTCTTCTCTTCCCAGACCAAAACAACAGAAGGAGTGGTCCGGAAAGGAGCACAGCCAAGGCCTCGAGGCTGGACGCCTCTTGCCAGAGGACGGCAGTAAATGCCCCTGCAGCTGTGAACTGCCGGGGAACCGCCCCAAGAGCTACAGCCACAGCAACCCGGACCAAGTCCACAAACACAGAAGCAAGCATTCCCCAGCCTATGTTGGGGCCTGCAACCAAAGCAGAGAGCACAAGGCCTATTAAATCTACGCTCAGCGCTTTGCATCGCTCCTTCCTTAGCCTAGTTTAGCCCGAAACCATAACCTTTTATCCCTAACGCATAGAATCTATCCTGAGAGAGAAAGCTACATAAAAAGAGGTGAGAGGAGGTGAGGGGATGACTGACGCTATCCGGCTGCTTATCCGGCTCATAGTTTCTGCCATTGTGCTGATGGTGACAGCAGCCATCGTGCCGGGGTTCCGGTCTTTAGGTTTTACTCAGGCGCTTCTGGCAGCAATTGCCATCGCAGCAGTTTCGTATCTCATCGAAACCATCATGGGCAAAAACGTTTCTCCCTACGGACGGGGTGTGGTAAGCTTCATCGTTTCAGCTGTAGTGATTTACATGGTTCAATTTCTGGTTCCAGGTTTGTCAGTTTCCGTTTTCGGTGCCATTTTAGGCGCTTTGGTGATCGGGATCATCGATCTGTTCGTTCCCACAACCTTACGCTGAACAAATTTGAAGAGGGGAAGGCAAGAACCTTCCCCTCTTGACTATTCTTTCGGATTGAAAACCAGGGCCATCAAAAAGCCGAAAATCACAGCTGCGGTAAGCCCCAGGCCTACAATCTCGAAAGTTCCTGTAAAAAGTCCCATAAAACCTATCCGCTTCGCCTCGCTGATAGCCCCTAAGGCTACTGAGCTGCCGAAGCCGCTCACAGGAATCAGGGCCCCTGCCCCAGCGAACTCCAGAAAGGGCTGATATAAACCCAAACCTCCCAGGACGCCGCCGATGATAGTGAGGATTACCAACAGCTGCGCAGGCGTCCAGCCTGTCAGCTCCAGCACCAGCTGGCCCAAGGCGCAGATTGCTCCGCCGACGAAAAAAGCGATTAGATAGCTCACGAGTAACCCTGCCTTTCCAGAACTATAGCGTGGGCAATCCCTGGAATGGATTCTCCCTGCTGCCAAGTGAGGGGAGAGTGAAGGGCGCCTGTAGCCACCACCAGGACGCGGTTGAGTTTGCCCTTTTCCATCTCTTTGAGGACATATCCTGCCACTGTCACAGCAGCGCAGGCGCAGCCTGAACCCCCTGCGCCGTGGGCGGGATTGCCGCCGTAGATCATCGCTCCGCAGTCCTGGTATCTGGAGCCCAAAGTAACGCCGTACTGTTCCAAGAGAGCAGCATTCAGCTGCATGCCCACTTCACCCAAATCGCCAGTGAGGATGAGGTCGTAGTAGTCAGGATCTCTGCCAGTGTCCTCCAGGTGCTGCAGTATGGTATCTGCAGCTGCAGGTGCCATGGCAGCACCCATGTCGTTTGGATCTGTGATTTGATAATCCACCACTTTTCCTACAGTGGCAGCTTCAAGCTGAGGGCCTGCGCCTTTCTTTGCGTAGAGAAAGGCCCCTGCTCCTGTCACTGTGTATTGAGAGGAGAGCTTGTGCTTCAGATTCAGCTCAATGGGATAGCGGAACTGCCGTTCAGCTGTCTGGTAGTGGCTAGAAACCCCCACTAAAACGTTGTTGGCAAAGCCGCCGTCGATTAAAAATCCCGCCAGGGCACTTGCTTCAGCCACTGTGGAGCAGGCCCCATACAGCCCCAGAAAAGGCAGGCGGATTTCCCGGGCTGTGAAGCTGGCAGAGATGATTTGATTCAAAAGGTCCCCTGCCAGGAAAAAATCCACATCTTCGTTTTTTATCCCTACCCCTTCCAGGGTAGCGTTGCAGGCTTCGATTAGAAAGCGGCGCTCTGCCTTTTCTGCAGTTTTCTCCCCAAAGAGGGGATCGTCAATGGGCAGATCAAAATATTGGCCCAGGGGTCCTGCAGCCTCCCTGGGCCCTACCACGGCTCTCGCACCGATGAGCACTGGGGGACTCTCGAATAGGTATGTTTGGTCTCCTTGCTTCTTTCCCATACTACACCCCCTACATCCCAAGCAAAAACACCCGGATCAAAGCCACAGTAAAGCCCGTGATGATCCCGTAGACCAAAACAGGACCGGCAATCACGAACATTTTGGCGCCCATCCCCAAAATGAAGCCTTCCCGTTTGAATTCCATTGCTGCTGCTGTCACTGTGTTGGAAAAGCCGCTGATGGGAATGGCAGCTCCTGCTCCCCCGATCTCAGCCAGCTCGTCGTAGATGCCAAAGCCTGTGGCCAAAGCCCCGAGGAAAATCATTACTGCCAGCGTCGGAGCAGCTGCTTCCCTCGGAGTGAGAGCCATGCCCAAAAAGATATTGAAGAAGATCTGTCCCAGCAGACACAGTCCGCCCCCCACCACAAAGGCCATCAGCATATTTCTGCCTATTGGCGGGCGGGGCTTGTACCTCTGGACTAACTTCTGGTAGCTGGCGGCTCTGCGCTGTCTGTCAGCTTCATCCCGCGGTGCGATGTGTGTCACTCTACGTAGGCCACCTGTACGTCAGCTTTGTATTCCACGATGCTTCCGTCCTGAACTTCTGCAGTCATATTTAGGACTTCCACTCCGGTAATGTTGGGGTATGACCTCTGCGCCTCGCTTACAGCTGCTTGCGCTGCCTCCTGCCAGCTGTTTTTGGAAGAACCAACGAGTTCCGCAACCTTGACTACAGTCATTGCCATTACCTCCTTCATTTTTCTCTTTTTAGTATGCTGCACAATTTGTTTTTCATACCAGCACACAGCCGAAAAAGTGTGGTTGCTCCTGCTTCTTGCAGCTAATATTATGGAGTTTTTCAGTCGCCTTCGAGAGCTATTATTACTGCGGTATTATCAATTACCACAAAATGGCTCCCAATAAAAAACCCGCAGGTTTCAAAACCCACGGGTCTTGTGGACAAACTTCCACCTGAAAATCGCTATTTTATTTGAGAGAAAAGAGTTATTATTAATCCTGCTATCGAAAAAACGCTAGTGACGACCAAGCCCAAGATCCAATTTATTTTATTATCCATTTTCTCAAAGCGATGGTCTATCTGCTCAAAACGCTTATCTATTCCAACAAATTGTCTGTCTACCTGTTCAAAACGCTTATCTATTCCCTCAAACCAACTGTCAACGTGGTCGAAACGTTTGTCTA
>LFTB01000064.1:0-10711 GCA_001512905.1 Clostridia bacterium DTU084
CAAATACTCGACCAAATACTCCTCAGTGGGAAAAATTCTGTGACCGAGTATTTATTGAATGAAAAACGAAAAGAAGGGATAAGAGAAGGGATAAGAGAGGGAAAAAGAGAAGGGAAAAGAGAAGAGCGGCAGGATTCCATTGTGGTGATCCTCCAAACACGGTTTGGCAGTATGGACGATGATATTAAAGCACAGGTGAAAAAGATTCAGGACGAGCGAATTCTCAAGGAGCTCTTTCATACAAGCATACTAGTCAAGAGCCTGGATGAGTTCAAAAAGACCCTTTCGCAGAAGAGTGGGATTTCTCTCAAGGGTTAGGATACACAAAAAAAGGCCATGGGCAACCATGGCCTTTTTTGTTGGTGGTGCGCCCGGCATGGGCGATAGCTTGGCGGTGAAAGTCCGCTGTGGGCTTGGCAGTGGGAACCACTAGCCAAAGGCAAGGGTGTCCATCGCGAGGTGGAATCTGAAGGAAGCCGGCGGCAAAGTCCCGACCCGATGAACAAGAACCGCATATGAGGCTGAATGGAGTGGACGAGTTTGCCAAACAAAACGAAGTCCAACACTGCCCCATGGGATGAAGGCTATCGCTCTTACCCGGGGAGGTCTGGCAGATATGCCACGAAGATTTACTTCGATATGGCGACCCGTGCAGTAATGTATGACTGAACTGCCAGAAGTCAGCAGAGGTCATAGTAGGCAGATAGTCGATGAAATCTGCTGAAGGATCGAACGTCAGGAGGTCTCGGAAGTTTGCGGTACTCGACGGATATGCGAAGAAAGCAGAAAACCTCATATGAGGGCTGACCTGCAGAGAATAGGGTGGAGCCCGAAGGTATGCATGGAGTGCCGAGCGTATTCTCGGCGTCCAAGAACGGAAGAGGCGGCGGCAACGGGTATCAAAGATACTCGCTGAGTGCTCATTCTGACGAACCGCCGTATGCCAGGCCGGCTTGTACGGTGGTGTAGGAGGGTCGGCGGCTAAAGCCGCCCCCTATCCTGATCTGGAGAGAGCTGCAGGACAGCTATCCTTTGCAAGCCTTGATTTTGAGGATCCTTTTGCCATCGTTTTTTTCAGCCCTAAAGACTACGTTATCTAGTTCCAAAACCGGCTTTTCATCAGGGTTGGGGACTCGGCCCAGCTCGCCTGTTAGGTAGCCGCCTAGAGTATCATATTGGCTTTTTGGCAGCTGAATTTGCAGCAGCTCTTCTACCAAATCGAGGCCAATTCTGCCTGAGAAGAGATAAGTGTTTTCATCAAGCTGTTCGTATTCAAGCTCAGTGCTGTCATCGTATTCATCGAAGATATTGCCAACGATCTCTTCCAAGAGGTCTTCGATTGTCACAAGTCCCGCTGTCCCGCCGTATTCGTCGAGGACAATAGCCAAATGAACTTGTTGCTTTTGCATTTCCTGAAAGAGGGCAGAGATTTTTTTCGATTCCGGAACGAAGTAAACCTCGCGGATCATTTTTCCCAAATCAAAGTGAGCATTAGGCTGTCTGATAAAAGGAAGCAAATCTTTTGCGTGGATGATCCCCACAATGTTATCGATGCTGTCCTTATAGACAGGGAGCCTTGTGAAATGTCGGCTGATGGTGGAAGCAGCCTCCTCCAAAGTTGCATCCACAGGGAGGCTCACGATCTCTGTCCGGGGGGTCATGATCTCAGAGGCAACTTTATCGTCGAAGTCAAAGACGTTATTGATCAATTTCTTCTCCAGTTCATGGATGGTGCCGTGTTCCTCTCCGAGGTCAACCAGCATCCTGATCTCTTCTTCAGATACTTCTTCTTGCAGCTTGAGGCTGCCTCCAAAGAGCTGGACGAAAAAATTTGTGGATGCAGTGAGAAGGCTGACGAAAGGGGATGTTATTCGGGCCAGCCAAGCTAGGGGTCTGGCTGCAAAGCGAGAGATGCCCCTTGCTTTTTGCATGGCAAGCCTCTTGGGCACTAACTCGCCAAAAACAAGCGTGAAATAGGATAAAATAAAAGTAATCAGGGAAATAGCCACAGCATTTAAGAGGGCTGGCGAAAGGGGAAGGCCAGTTCTTTTCAATACATCTGTCAGCGGCCCGGCAAAAGACTGAGAGGCTGAGGCACTGGCCATAAAGCCTGCTAGGGTTATTCCAATTTGAATGGTAGCAAGAAAACGGCTGGGCTCACTGAGCAGGCTCAAGATGAGGGCAGCTTTTTTGTCGCCAGCTTGGGCCTCCAGCTTGATTTTCTGTTCATTTAAAGAAATTAGGGCGATCTCGGAGGCAGCAAAAAAGGCATTAAAGGAAATGAGCAGAAAAAGCCACAACAGCTCAAGCAAAAAAATCCCCCTAGCAAATGATTCTGTTACTGTTATTTCATACAGACGCTGTTTTTATGCAAATCACTTGCTAAGGGTTGAGGCAAGGCATACTTTGTTTTTTCCTTGTTCTTTAGCACTATACAGAGCTTTATCTGCTTTTGAGAAAAGCTCTTCGAAAGTGATGCCATCTTGGGGATAGATGGCAATCCCAATGCTGATGGTGAGGTCTGCTGGTACATCTAATTTAAGCTCGGAGATGTTTTTGCGAATGCGCTCTGCAATCTGCAGCGCATGTGAAGGATTTGTGTTGAAGAGGGCTAGCGCAAACTCTTCGCCTCCAAAGCGGCAGGCAAGGTCATTTGCCCGGATAGCGCCTCTGAGCACTTCGACTACAGCATCTAGGATTTCATCCCCTTTAAGGTGGCCATAGCGATCGTTGAAAGACTTGAAATCATCCAAATCCAGAATCATCATCGCGAGCTGTCTTTTTTGGCTCAGCGCGCTTTCACATTGCTGAGAAAAGTAGCTGTAGTTCAAAAGCCCTGTCTTGCAATCAGTGATGGACTGCTGCCAGGTTTTCTCGTACATTAAAGCTCGGGTCAGGACAAAAGCTGCCTGACTAGCGATGATGGCAAGCAGTTCCCTCAGCTCCCACTTTGGTTTTCCCTTTTTGGGAGTTAAGAGCAAAAAGGCAAAGGTTTCGCCGTCCATAAGCAGTGGAACAAACAGCAGAGAGAACTGGCGGTGCCAGGTAATTTTGTTGCTGTCCTTGCCCAGGATGTGGAGCGGGAAATCTCTCGCCCCTACAGCAGCTAGTTTCTTCAAGCTGCCGTCCTCTTCTTTAAGGAAAAGCCCGCAATTTTCATAAGGTATGATATGCTGAAGTTTTTTCACAATGAGATTTGCTGTTTTATCTAGTCTTAATACACAACTGAAGGCAGAAACGAATTGATAGACAAGATTCAGCTCGTTAATCTTTATCTGCAGGACTTCGTTGGCTTCCTCCAATTTCTTGGTGTAAAGCTGGAGTTTTTCCATTTCACGGCGTTTCTCTTCCCTGTATTCTCTGCATGCTGCGCTGTAAGCCATGACAACCTCCAAAAGGAGGTTGAATGAATCCAAGGTGAGGGCAGGAATTTGGGCAGGGGGAAGCTGTTGCAAAACCTGTTGGATTGCACTGGTGTGCAGCTTCACGATCTCTTCAGGCCCGATCCCCGTTTCAATAAATTTGCGGCCCAAGAGAGAGGCCTGATAGAGGGCGGCCTCTTTTTGGTCTGTCAGGTATTCATGGAGGACTTGCTGGTATTTTTCAACTAGACGCTCCACGGGAATGCCTCCCTTATTTGGCTGCTAGCACAGCTATCTTATCTTCATTTTACCACATTCGTTGGTAATGTGCTCTGACAGATCTTGTGCTGTGGTTTTGGCTGTTCTACAGTCCAACTAGTCAAGCTGGCAGACACCATCTGAAAGCAAAACCAGTGATGAGGGACAGCAGGAAAGCTGCAGCCTACTCAAACATCCCAGTTAAAGGGGTAAAGTGCTCCTGGCCTAATAAAAGATCCTTGGGCGATGCTGATCCAGATACTGTTTTCGAGTAGTGTTCTGCAATCCCCGTTAATGTGCTTTGAGTGCTGTCAAATTTGCGATGGCAAAGGCGCATCTTTTTTTGTCAAAGCCACCTTGAGCATTCATCTATTTGCCGGGTGGGCCTTGGGCGTTACTGGACTCATAACTATTCGGATGTCAAGGTATCCTGCTAAATATCCAGTGCAATTTAATTGTAGCACAAAAAAGCTTAAAAAAAAAGGAAGAACAACCCGCTTTAGACTCTTTTCTTTTTAAAACCTTTTTGCTATACTAAGACAGGATTCAAGCTAGCATCATGGCCTGCCGGCCTGGTGGTTAGCCTAGAAGCCTCTATAACAATATTTTAGAATGGGGTGGAAGACTTGCTACCAACACCAAAAAAATTTACTTTAGTGGCTGGCAGTGCTGAGGGACCAACACGCCTGAATGCTTTCGACAACGCATTGTTGGCCGCAGGAATTGGGAACTTGAATTTGCTGAAGGTAAGTAGTATCTTGCCTCCTGGGTGCCAATTTGTGGAAGAATTGGACATCCCTCCAGGATCCCTTACACCGACAGCCTACGGTGCTGCCCTCAGTACAAAAAAAGGAGAGTTAATTTCAGCTGCCGTTGGCATCGGCTTCAGCAGCGACTCATATGGAGTAATCATGGAGTTCTCCGGTTCTTGTTCCAAAGAGGAAGCGGAAAAGAAAGTGGAAGAGATGGTGCGGGCTGCTTTCCAGCAGCGAAACGTGCCTTTGGTGAAAGTGATGACCAAAGCTGTGGAACACGTGGTCCAGGAGAACGGCTGCGCGTTTGCTGCAGTAGCTTTGTGGTATTAAAAATATAAGGAGGTAAAAATGGGACTTTGGTATACTGAGAAGCAAACCGACAATCTGGCAATCTCGATGCAGGTGCGGCAGAACCTGCATCGAGAGCGCTCTCCTTATCAGGACATTGCAGTTATGGAAACCGAGGAATATGGGAAGCTGCTTGTGATCGACGATGCAGTGATGCTGACAACTGCTGATGAATTCGTCTATCACGAGCTGATTGCCCATGTGCCCATGTTCACCCATGGCAGCGTCCAGCGGGCAGCTGTCATCGGTGGCGGCGACGGCGGGACAATCAGGGAATTGGTGCGCCACGATTCTCTCCAGGAAGCATATTTGCTGGAACTTGACGAGCGGGTGGTGCGGGTCAGTCAGCAGTACCTGCCCGAACTTGCCTCTGGCCTTTCTGATCCCAGAGTCCGCTTGGAGTTTGGCGACGGCATCAAGCGGATCGCGGAATTCAAATCCTACTTTGATCTTGTAATCGTGGATTCCACAGATCCCGTAGGGCCAGGTGTGGTTCTCTTTTCCCAGGAATTTTTCAAGTTGGTGCGGGAGTCCTTAAGGCCTGGTGGGCTGATGGTTGCCCAAACCGAATCTCCCTTCGTGAACAGGGATCTGATGGCTGATGTGAGGAGGAAAATCGGCAGCGTCTTTCCGCAGACCTATGTTTACCTGGGACCAATTCCTACATATCCCAGCGGTCTATGGAGCTTCACCATGGGCTCAACAGGTCCCAACCCTCACGAAGTTGATTTGGAGAAAGTTGCTGAAATTACTGCAGACTGGCCTCTGCGTTATTACACCGCCCAAATCCACACTGCAGTTTTAACCCTGCCGCCTTTTGTGCAGGAAATCTACAATTCAAAATGACCACCTTCGCTTTTCCTCAATCCCGCTTTTTGGGCGCAGAGGCGGATCCGGAAACTGCACAAGTGATTATTTTCGGGGCTCCCATAGATGGGACGGTTACCTTCCGGCCTGGGGCGCGGCTTGCCCCTGGCCGGATCAGGGAGCTGTCAGTGGCAATTGAAACCTACAGTCCTTACCAGGATTTAGATTTGGAAAAGCTGCCTGTGGCAGACAAAGGCGATTTAGTCCTGCCTTTGGCAGATTTAGGCGCAGCTTTGGAGAAAATCCGCCAGGCTGCAGAGGGAATACATAAACAAGGGAAAATACCTGGGGTTTTAGGTGGAGAACACCTGATCAGCCTGCCTTTAATTGAAGCTGCATTCAAACAACACCCTGATCTCTGCGTACTGCATTTAGACGCCCACACTGATTTGAGAGAAGCCTGGGAAGGAGAAAAATTTTCCCATTCAACTGTGATGCGGCGAGTGGTAGAGGTGATAGGGCCGGGCAAGCTTTGGCAAATGGGCATTCGCTCGGGGACTGAAGAAGAGTTTGCATACGCAAGGCGCATGGGGCATATCCTACAATATACAGCAGGAAATTTAGCAAGACTTGTCGAAGTTCTCAATAATAGGCCAGTTTACCTTTCTCTGGATATAGACGTCTTAGATCCAGCTTTTGCTCCTGGCACTGGCACACCTGAGGCAGGTGGGCTCAGTTCCAGGGAGCTTTTGCAGTTCATCTCCACAGTGGTCCCAAAACTGGACATCTGTGGGTTTGATCTGGTGGAAGTGGCTCCTGTCTACGACGAGTCTGAGCGCACTTCAATTTTAGCAGCAACTCTGCTGCGGGAACTGGCTATTGCCACTATCAAGTCTGTAAAAAGGAGAGTTAGTGCATGAAAAAAGTGTTGTTTGTAGGGTTATTGCTTGCAGCCTTTTCCAGTTTTTGCCTTGCAGCTCCAACTTTGAGCGGTCCCACAGGCTTAATTATGGCCCCAAGCGCAGACTCCCTGCGGGGAGGCAGCTTCAATCTTGCCTTGCACCATTATCCCGAAACAAACCAGCTTTCCTTTGTTGTGGGCCTGGCAGACAACCTGGAAGCTGGCCTTTCTGCTTGGAAGCATAAAAACCACAGCGACACAAGCGCTTTTCTGAAATACACTCTGGTGCCTGAAACATCGCGGCAGGTGGGGCTGGCCATCGGCGGGAGAGTCTATAAGAACTCCAATTCCCTGTTTGTGGTTGGAAGCAAATTCCTCTCTGAGATCGGCGCCAGAGGCCATATCGGCTTCGACATAACCGGAGACGGCCTCTTTTTCATGGGTCTCAGCAAGACCTTGCCGTCCCAAAGATCTTTTCCTAAAACAATTGCTATGGCAGATTTTTACAATGGAAACTTGAACGTCGGCCTGCGGATACTATTGACCAACGAGGTCAATCTGGATCTATCGCTGATTGATCTGGATGACGCCATGATCACTTTAGGTTTTCACAGCCACTTCTAAGGAGTGTAGATGTTGAACAGTTTGATCCAACAGATCCGGTCTTCTATAGAAGAAGGTCTTCGGCAGGCTCTCAGTGAGCTCGCCGAGGACTTTCAGCTTGAGGCCATGCCCCAGATTATCTTGGAGCAGCCTAACCAGAGGGCACACGGCAACTGGGCCACTAACCTGGCCATGGTGTTAACAAAACAAGTGAAGCGGCCTCCGCGGGAGATTGCGGAGCTTCTCAAGTCCCGCTTTCAAGACAAAAGCGGCCTGGTTCAGAAAGTTGAAATTGCTGGACCGGGCTTTCTCAATTTCTATTTGGCCCCCCTTTGGCGGGCGAAGGCAGTAGCGGAAATTTTGGCAAAAGAGATGGAGTTCGGCAACAGCAATTTAGGCAGTGGCCAAAAAGTTCTCCTTGAGTTTGTCAGCGCCAACCCTACAGGCCCCCTGCACGTAGGCCACGGCAGGGGAGCTGCTGTGGGCAGCGCCCTAGCGACTATTTTGGCTGCTGCAGGCTACGATGTAACCTGCGAGTTTTATTTGAATGATGCAGGCAATCAAATTGAGAAATTTGCTGAATCACTGGAAGTCCGCTACCGTCAGGCTCTGGGCCAAGAGGTAGAGATGCCGGAGGACGGCTACCATGGCAAGGATTTGGTAGAGCTGATGGAGGACTTGGCTTCCCAGAAGCAGGATCAGCTCCTCTCCCTGCCGGAGAACCAGCTGCGGGAAGCCTTGGTAGAGTATGCCCTGCCCATCAAGGTGGATGCGATCAAGCGGGATTTGGAAGCTTTCGGCGTCCACTTTGACAGCTGGTTCAGCGAATCGGTCCTTCATCCTGAGGCAATTGAAGGTGCAGTAGAGCAGCTCAAAGAAATTGGCTCCCTCTACGAACAAGACGGCGCCCTCTGGCTGCGATCCTCTGCCTTCGGCGACGACAAGGACAGGGTGGTAATCAGGGACAATGGAGTGCCTACTTATCTGGCCGCAGACATTGCCTACCACAAGGACAAGTACACTAGGGGCTTTGACAGGCTAATCAACATTTGGGGAGCAGATCACCACGGTTACATCGCCAGGATCAAGGCGGCAGTCCAGGCTTTGGGCTACGATCCTGAGAAGCTTGCCATTATTATCGTGCAAATGGTAAACCTCTTCCGGGCAGGACAGGCAGTTACCATGTCCAAACGCACCGGAGAACTTGTGACTTTGGCAGAGATCGTGGAAGAGGTAGGCAGGGACAGCGCCAGGTTCTTCTTCTTAATGCGCTCCAGCGAAAGCCAGCTGGACTTTGATTTGGATCTGGCAAAAGAACAGTCTGACCGAAATCCCGTTTTCTACGTCCAATACGCCCACGCCAGGATCTGCAGCATCCTGCGGACAGCAGAAGAGCAGGGAATAGAGATCCCGCTGCCAGATGAAGGGCTGCTGGCAACCTTGACCTCTCCTGAAGAGGAACTCTTGATGGAAAAGCTGGCAGAGCTGCCCATTGTGGTCTGGGAAGCGGCAGAGCGGATGGAACCCCACAAGCTCGCCCACTACGCCCAAGAGCTGGCTGGCCAGTTTCATCTTTTCTACAACCGCTGCCGGGTTTTGGGAGCGGAAGAGGAGCTGCAGGCAGCAAGGCTGCTGCTGATTTCAGCAACCAGAATCGTCTTAGCAAAGACGCTGCAGCTTTTGGGCATCTCTGCGCCTGAGCAAATGTAAAAAATATTTTTCTAAATGAGAAGGACTTCTGAGATTGCTGTGGAAATATTACAAAGAGGTAAATTGTAAAATAGTGCCTCGCTTATGGGGATAAATAATTTTTTGCTGGGGAGGTGGTTAAACCACAACTGATAAAGGGCGCTTATGACGCAACAATTGAAATTTACAAAAATATAAAATGAAAGGTTGGTTTTTAACAGAAATGGCTGGAGTAACGCTGAACCACGTCTATAAGAGATTCGGCAACGTGATAGCAGTTAACGATGCCAACTTGGACATAAAGGACAAAGAGTTCATCGTTCTAGTTGGTCCTAGTGGCTGCGGAAAGTCTACAACTTTGAGAATGGTTGCAGGATTGGAGGAAATCACTGAGGGAACCATCAGCATTGATGACAAAGTCGTCAACGATGTTCCACCAAAAGATCGAGACATCGCCATGGTGTTCCAAAACTATGCCCTTTATCCCCATATGGATGTTTACAACAACATGGCGTTTGGTTTGAAGCTGCGCAAGTTCCCCAAGGCTGAAATCGATCGCCGGGTGAAGGAAGCAGCGAGAATCCTCGGGATCGAGAACCTCTTAGATCGCAAACCAAAAGCACTCTCTGGTGGACAGAGGCAGAGGGTTGCTTTAGGAAGGGCCATCGTCCGGGAGCCTAAGGTTTTCCTCATGGACGAGCCTCTCTCCAACCTGGACGCAAAACTGAGGGTGCAGATGCGCTCTGAGCTCAGCAAGCTGCACAACCGCCTGCAGACAACCATCATTTACGTCACTCACGATCAGACTGAAGCCATGACCATGGGTGATCGGATCGTGGTAATGAAAGATGGAATCATCCAGCAGGTTGGCGCACCCCTGGAGATCTACGATCATCCAAACAACGTCTTTGTAGCTGGCTTCATCGGCAGCCCTGCCATGAACTTCTTCGACGTAAGGCTGGTGCAGGAAGACGATAAGCTCTATATCGACGCTGAAACCTTCAAGGTCAGGGTGCCCGATAAGGTTGTCCATGAAGCCAAGGGGCTTGAGGCCTACGTGGGCAAGGAAGTAATCTTCGGCCTGCGGCCTGAGAACATTGAAGACAAGGCCTTTGCACCTGAAGCTCCAGAGGATATGGTGGTTACAGCAAATGTTGACGTGACCGAGCCCATGGGTGCTGAGGTTTACCTCTATCTATCCTCTGGCAAACACAGCTTCGTGGCCAGAGTTGAGCCCCAAACCCAGGCCAAAGACGGTACAAGCCATCAGGTATACTTCAAAATGGATAAAATGCACCTTTTCGACCCGCAGACAGAAAAGGCAATTTACTAGAAAAGGGATAGAGAGACACTCCCTGATGAGTGTCTCTCTCTTTTTGGAGGTGGATGTGTGAGTCGCAAGGTGAGTGTTGCTTGGCCAGCTTTGAAGATGGCGGCTATCAAGCTCTACGATCATTTGGGCATAGCTATGCTCCTCAGCCTCCTGTGGCTGGCAATTGGCGTCACCCCGCTCATCTTCGTTTTGCCCATGATGATGGAGGCGTGGCTCTTTGGAGGATTGCTGCTGGTTTTGACAGGGGCATTGTTGTTTATGCCGGCAACAAGCGCCACCTTTGCAGCCTGCCGGATGCTTCTCGCCAGGGAAGACGTTGGGGCACGGACTTTTTTCCGCGCCTTTGGCAAAAACTATAAACGTTCTTTTCTTGTCGGGATTGTAGACGGCTGCTTGTTTCTAGTGTTGATTGTAGACTTGCTTTTTTTCTTCAACACAAGCAACCGCTTCTTTCAGTTTATGGGCGGGATCTGGGTGTGGTTCGGAGTCTTTTTGGTCCTCTTGCAGATATATCTCATTCCGCTCCTTCTGGCTGGAAATAATCTGAAGGACATCTTCAAGAAAGCAGCTATTCTGGTAATGGACAATCTGGGATCTACTTTTGCTTTGGTTTTGGAGACCCTGGCGGTTCTTTTAGTATGCCTTTTTGTGCCGC
>LFTB01000064.1:10730-15443 GCA_001512905.1 Clostridia bacterium DTU084
TGTTCTTTCCAGTGATGATCGGCTTTTTCCATTTGGGCGCCTACGACATTATCATGACCAAATATGATGATGAGGAGGATCCCAATGCAGCTTAAGTGGTTTGGTCACAGCTGTTTTCTTCTGACTGCCGGGCAGGAGGCCTGGCTCTCAGATCCTTTTGCTCCTTCTGTCGGCTACCCTATCCCCAGCCTCACGCCTACAGTAATCACCACCAGCCACGACCACTACGACCACGCAGACACTTCCTGGCTGCCGCAAGGGGTGCCGGTTCTCACAGGAGAATCCTGGCAGGGTGAAGGCCTCGCCCTTCGTGCTGTAAGCTCCTTCCACGACCAGCAGAAGGGAGCCCAGCGAGGAGAGAACAAAATTTACATCGCTCAGGCAGAAGGGTTGAACTTCGTCCATCTGGGCGATTTGGGGCACGTTCTTTTGCCCGGGCAGGTTGAGGAAATCGGGAAGGTGGATGTGCTGCTCCTGCCTGTAGGAGGAACCTACACCATCGGCCCAGAAGAAGCCTGGCAGGTTGTGGCGCAGCTTTTGCCCCGGATTGTGATTCCCATGCACTACCAAACACCGCATTTGAAATTCGAGTTAGCGAGTCTGGAAGAGTTTCTGAAAGGAATACCTCAGGGCTGGACTGTGGAAGAAAAAACCTCTTGGGAACCTGAGGAACCTCTTGCTGAGAAAAGAATAATCGTGTTAAAATATATCTAGTTTTTGGAAAGGCAGGTTAGGCCACGTGGCCAAATATATATTCGTAACAGGTGGCGTGGTTTCTTCTTTGGGGAAAGGAATCACAGCCGCCTCTTTGGGATGTCTACTTAAAAGCAGAGGCTTGAAGGTTACAATCCTCAAATTCGACCCCTACATCAACGAAGATCCAGGAACCATGAGCCCTTACCAGCACGGTGAGGTGTTCGTCACAGATGACGGCGCAGAAACGGACCTGGATCTCGGCCATTACGAACGATTTATCGACACAGCCCTCTCTAGGGAAAACAACGTCACTGCCGGCAGAATTTACTCATCTGTGATCCAAAAGGAGAGGCAGGGTGTCTATCAAGGAAGTACAGTGCAGGTGATCCCCCACATCACCAATGAAATCAAAAGCAGGATCCTGAAGGTTGCAGAAACCTCCCAGGCAGATGTAGTGATTGTGGAGATCGGCGGCACTGTGGGAGACATCGAGAGCCTTCCTTTTCTCGAAGCCATCAGGCAGCTGAAGCGGGATCTGAAAAGGCAGGATACCCTCTATATCCACGTTACATTGGTCCCGTATATACCCGCTGCCGGCGAGCTGAAAACCAAGCCCACACAGCACAGCGTCAAAGAATTGCGCTCTATTGGCATTCAGCCTGATATAATCATCTGCAGATCAGATAGAGAACTGTCCCAGAGCTTGAAGGACAAGATCGCCCTTTTCTGTGATATAGACAAAGAAGCGGTGATTCCAAATCCTGATCTGCCTTCAATCTATCAGGTTCCCCTCTTTTTTGAGAAAGAAAACCTAGACACGCTGGTCCTGGATAAACTGGAACTGCCGCCTGGACAGCGGGATTTGGCTCAGTGGCGGCAGATGGTCGCCAGCATGCAAGAGGCAGAACAGAATGTGAAGATCGCCTTGGTGGGCAAATATGTAGCTCTGCCAGACGCTTATCTGAGCGTTGTGGAAGCCCTGAACCACGGCGGCATCTACCACCGCACCAAGGTGGAGATCCAGTGGATTGACTCAGAAAAACTGAACCAGGATAACGTGGCGCAATTTTTGGGCGAGGCAGATGGAGTTTTAATTCCAGGCGGTTTCGGCTGCATGGGAATTGAAGGGAAGCTTGCAGCAGTCCGCTACAGCAGGGAGAGGAAACTGCCCTTTTTAGGGATCTGCCTTGGTATGCATTGTGCAGTGATCGAATTCGCCCGCAATGTGGTTTCCCTCACAGACGCAAACAGCTCAGAGTGGGATCCTGAGACTCCCTATCCTGTAGTCCACTTGAACCCGGAACAAGAAAACGGGAAAACCCTGCGTTTGGGAGCGTATCCCTGCAAAATTACAGATCAGAACTCCAAACTGTACCAGGCCTATGGGACAAGCGAAATCAGCGAAAGACACAGGAGCCGCTACCAATTCAACACTCAGTTCATGCAGACTTTCGCTCAAGCAGGGATGAAATTCAGCGGCCTTTCCCCAGACGGCACTAAGGTGGAAGCCGTTGAGCTAGACTCCCACCCCTGGTTTGTGGCAACCCAGTTCCACCCTGAGTTCAAGTCTAGACCTTCAAATCCACATCCTTTGTTCAGAGATTTTATCGGCGCTGCAATTGCGCAGCGGAAAGAGGAATAATTTGGCAGGTTCCCGGCTACACTGGAAATAGAAGGAAAATCCAGTGTGGGGGGAATCTGTGTGAGAATTGGCCTTGTGATTTTGATCCTGTTTATTATCTTCGCTCCTGCCCAGGCAACAAGCAGCAGCTGGCTTGATCCGCCTGCTTTGTCCGGGGATTTCGAAGCCGGCATTATTGATGCTGTTAACCTTGAGCAGAACACCATCACAGTAGAAGGCCGAAGCATTCCAGTGGCGAGGGAAGCGCTGCTGCTGCGGGGCACGAGCCCCGTGCAGCTCGCCTCCTTAGCCCCTCCTTATCCAAATCTGGGCCAGGAAGCCCGCTGGCGCTTGAACCATCACGGCGAGATTCAGTACCTGGTGGTATACTATCACGCCCTGGAGGTGTACCTCGCACCCTACGAGGAAGGGGGCAGGTGGGCAAGGCCTGTTGAAGGCGGCAGCTGGCGCTTTTTGACTGCCCGCCCTGAGCTTGAGGGCCAGTGGCAGGCAGCAGGAAGCAGGACCCTTGTGGTGTTGGATTGGGAGGGGAAGGTGAGGTATCTGCTGCCCCTGGCAGGAGTAGATTAAGGTAAAGGGGATTTATTAAAGATGGGACTTGTTAGCGTTAAGGAAATTTTAGCTGATGCAAAAGCCCGTTCTTATGCTGTTGGTGCTTTTAACCTGAACAACATGGAAATTCTGCAGGCCATTATCAGGGCAGCGGAAGCTGAGCGATCGCCTGTGATCCTGCAGGCAAGCCAGGGCGGGATCAAGTACGCAGGCCTGGAATACATAACTGCTATGGCAAAGGCTGCAGCAGAGATGGCAACTGTGCCTGTTGCCTTGAACCTGGACCACGGCACCAGCTTCGAGCAGGTAGTCCGCTGCATCAGACACGGCTTTTCTGCAGTGATGATCGACGGCTCCCATTATCCGTTTGAGGAAAACGTAGCCATCACCAAAAGGGTGGTGGAAGTGGCCCATCCTGTTGGAGTTTCTGTTGAAGGGGAACTGGGAAGAATCGGCGGCACAGAAGACGACATTCATGTTGATGAAAAAGACGCTCTCTTGGCTGATCCAGATGAGGTTGTGAGCTTTGTGGAGCAGACCCAGGTGGACTGTCTGGCTGTAGCCATCGGCACTGCCCACGGCGTCTACCGCGGCACACCAAAGCTAGATTTCGAAAGATTGAGCAAAATCAACAGCCTCATTGACCTGCCCCTGGTCCTCCACGGTGCAAGCGGCGTCAGCGATGAGGATATCCAAAAGGCTATTGCCCGAGGCATCTGCAAGATAAACATCGATACAGAGCTGCGGCAGGCATTTTCTGAAGCAGTTCGCAAAAAGCTGGCAGAGGATCCAGAAGAGATAGATCCAAGGAAAATCCTCGGACCTGCCAGAGATGCCATGCAGGAAGTGGTTGTGCGGAAAATGCGCCTCTTTGGCAGTTCACAAAAAGCATAGGGGGTGTGACGGAATCGACAAGATAAACATCAGCGAACTGGAAGCCCTAACTGCCACCCAGCTCCAAGAGCGCGCCAAGGAGCTGGGCATTACAGGGGCTTCCAGGCTGCGTAAGCGGGAGTTGGTGATGGAGATCCTCGAAGCTCTCACCCAGAAAGAGGGCTTGCTCCTCGGCCAAGGAATTTTAGAGATCCTTCCTGAAGGCTACGGTTTCCTCAGGCGCGTTAATTACCTACCAGGCGAAACAGATATCTACATCTCACCTTCTCAAATCCGTCGTTTTAACCTGCAAACTGGCGATGAAGTAATGGGGCAGGTTCGCCCTCCGAAAGAAAACGAGCGTTTCTACGCCATCCTACGGGTTCTGACTGTCGGGGGGAAAGCTCCGGAACTGGCAGCAGAGCGCATGGACTTCGACGATCTGGTCCCCATTTACCCCAACGAGCGGCTTCACCTTGAGCTGCCTGGCGGAGAGGTTTCCATGCGGATGATGGACCTTGTGGCTCCCATCGGCAAAGGCCAGCGGGGCTTGATCGTGGCGCCTCCCAAAGCGGGGAAGACCACGCTGCTCAAGCAGATCGCCAACAGCATCACGCAAAACCACCCGGAAGTGAAGCTCATAGTCCTCCTCATCGATGAGCGGCCTGAAGAGGTCACAGATATGGAGCGCTCTGTCCACGGGGAGGTTGTGAATTCAACCTTCGATCAGCCGGCAGAAAACCATGTCAGGGTGGCTGAGTTCGTGCTGGAGCGGGCTAAAAGGCTTGTGGAGCAGAAAGAAGATGTGGTGATCCTTCTCGACAGCATCACCCGCCTCGGCAGGGCTTATAACCTCGTGGTTCCGCCCAGCGGCAGGACTCTGTCAGGAGGCCTTGATCCAACAGCCCTGTACAGGCCCAAGCGGTTTTTCGGTGCAGCCCGCAACATAG
>LFTB01000110.1:0-185 GCA_001512905.1 Clostridia bacterium DTU084
CCCGGCCTCTACTACGGAGGCCAGACGCTCCTCCAAATACTGCTCCTCGGAAAAGAGCTCAGAGAAATTGAGATCGAGGATTGGCCTCATTATAAAGTAAGAGAAGTAATGCTGGATCTGGGCAGAGCCCCATACTCCACAAAAATGCTGAAGCGGGTCGTCAGAATAATGAGCAGGCTCAAGCT
>LFTB01000110.1:213-9688 GCA_001512905.1 Clostridia bacterium DTU084
CTTCGGGAGCTCATAGCCTATGCCAGAGAATACCACGTAAGCGTGGTGCCGGAACTTGAGGCATGGGGCCATGCAGGCTCTATCATCTACCACTACCCTGATCTCTACGGTGCTCCCGGCATGTGGGAAGGCTCTTCTTTTGGCATCGGAGAGGAGCTGTACGAACTCCTTGCAAAGATGTTCAGGGAGGTAATTCCTGTCCTGGAAAAGGAGAGCGCGGTTCATTTAGGGCTGGATGAGGCGAAATGGGCAACCCTGCCATCTGTGCAGAAAGAAGATATAGAGCAGTATACACCCAGTCAGCACTGCCTGCGCCTCTACAACCTCCTGCAGGAAATAGGAGAAGAATATGGCCGCAAACTTCAGATGAGGATCTGGGCAGACCACGGCGGCAGGCCTCTGCCCCGGGAGATCGAGGACAAGGTAATAGTTGAGCCCTGGCAGTATTGGGAATGCCAAGGAGAAGACATAAAAAAGAAATGCGCCCAATATGGAAAGGCAGGCAAGCCTTTCATGATGGGCGCTGGCATGAGCAGCATGCACCTTCAGGGCACCTATGGAGCAACAAGGCTCTGGTGCCAGGAAGGAAAGAGCTTTTCTAACGTTTTAGGCGTTGATATCTGCCTTTGGGAAAGCAACCTGTTTCCAGAACAGCTGGTAGGAGTTTATGCAGGAGCGGACTACGCTTGGGGATACAGCAAAAAAATTCCAGAGAAAGAAGACCTGTATCGTGAAAGACTCCTCGGTTTTGTTATGGAGCAGCTGCTCAACTGGCAGCTGAAATTCCCAGATGCAAACAGCAATGCCCTCCTGCAGGACAGGGGACCTGCAGTGCGACGGGGATATTATTTGAATGGGCCCCTTGCAGGGCAATCCGTTGCCCCTACAGCAGAAAAGGTTGAAAACAGGAAAGAAGATACCCTGCTGTATTAAAATTGAATGGCTAAAAGGTTGACTGGAAGCCGCAGATAAGAGGCCAGACAAACCTTTAGAGAAAGCCAAGCTAACAAATTCCGTTTTGAATCCTGCTCCTACTTTTTTCAAAGAAAAGATCATTGGGTTTTGCAGGCAACTGCAAAATAAGTGTAATATCATCTCTTAATATGTTCTTAAGACAGTGCAAACAAACCATGCCTTCAATAAGTCAGTTTTAAGAATGTCCAGGTTTTCAGCTGAGTATTAAATCATCACAAACAAATCAGCGGGCACATCTTTGAAAAACCGGGAAAAAGGCCTGCCTCCACAAAGAGTCAGAGTCTTTTTGCTCCTTGTCATGGCAACGTAGAGCAGGCGCCTTAAATATTGTTCTTTCTCTACAGGCAATTCAGAGTCGCTGCGCTGAAAAAAGAATTCGGGCATAGTCCTGTCCTCTAGGCTCAGCAAAACAATATGCTCAAACTCAAGTCCTTTGAGCTGGTGATACGTGGTAACTAAAACGCCTGAGAAGAAATGTTTGAAATCTTCCCTTTTTGCCAGCATTGCGTTAGCACCTATACTTCTAAGGCGCTGGACGATCTCGGAAAGGCGTTTGTTGAAGAAATCAGCCACCACCACTCTTTCCCCCGGGTACTGCCGGGACAATTTTGCTGCAAATCTCAAGGCAGCATCCTGGGCATCCCACCACGTCTCCCGCTCTATTTTTATCACTTTCGGGCCAGAGCGTTCCGGCAAGGTGGGAGGGATATAATCTTCGTTGCTCTGCAGGTCATAGTTGGTGGCAACGTGGAGAGCCACCTGCATGATCTGTTTTGTGGTTCTGTGAGAGCCCACTAATTTATGGGAGCGGGCAGCTGGAATCTCCAGCCCTGCCTCTTTCCAAGTGAAGTTGCGCCTGTAGATGCGCTGGGCGAGATCGCCTGCGAGTGTCAGGCTTACCTTGGGAATGGGACTGAGGCACATCAGCCAGGAGAGATTAAAATCCTGCACCTCGTCTATAAAGACATGGTCGTACTGCTGTTCAGGGAGAAAGCCGCCCCTCTCTCTTACAGTCCGCAGAACCTGCCACGCTGGATCGTCTAGATCTACGAGATGTTCCTGCAGGAGATAATTCCGATATTGTTTGAAAACTTCCCAAACGAAAGCTCGGTCTTCTCCACGCACTTGAACTGCAGTTCCCCTTCCTGTGCGGGGTTTCTTCATATACTCTTCAAACGTTTCAATAGCTTGTCCAAAGATCCAATTGATCTCTTCCAGCCAAAAGTCCAGCGGCTGGTTATAAAGATGGTTCTTAGACCACTGCGGAGCAAGCTTACCCAAAAATTCGCCGATTTTTTCTTCCTTTTCTTCTCTTTAATATGCATGCCCACAGGACCGCCAAGTTCATCGACAAATTTGCGGGCCCATTCGTGGAAGGTGAGGATGTCGATTTCACCTGCCAAGCCGGACCTTGCCATCAGCATGGTCACATATCCCACCAGACTCCTGTTATACGTGATGAAAAGCATTCTGCCGTCCCGGTTTATCTCCTTTATTCTGCCTGCCCGTGCAGCCAAAACTGTGGTTTTGCCGCTTCCAGCCTCGCCGCGGATGAGCAGATTCCCCTGAGGCACAAACTCAACCAGGCGCTGCTGTTCCTTGGTTAGAGCGATTGCAGCCATCTTGGAGCCTCCTTATTTAAGTTTATTGCCAACTTCTTTATGAAAAGCCGATAGAAAGCCCGTTTTATCCATGGTAATGTAAGGCGACTGCTCTTCTGCTGCAAGCAAAGCTTCATCTATGGGCAATTCCGCTTCTGCTTGATATTGTCCCGGATAGAAAATAGTCTCGCAATCAAAACTTCCCTTTTCAGACAGCTCAGAAAACAGCCTGCTGCCTGCCTCCCCTGTCACCAGCACTTTTTCTTGGGCACGGGTAAGGCCAACGTAAAGCAGTCTTCTTTCTTCCTCGAAATCAGCAGATGCCTTAGGAGGGAAGAACCCATTTACCAGGTGAAGCACGATCACGCGTCTGAACTCCTCGCCTTTTGCCCTGTGGATGGTCTTCAGATTCACGCCTTTTTCAGTCTCCACCCCAAACTGCTCCAGCTCGCTGAATGCTGCTTCGAGATCCTCTGCCAACTCGCCGACAGTCGAGATCCCCCGGCTCAGAGCATCTAATAACAAAGCCTGCATTTGCGGCAATTTTAACTCGTGGTCATCTAGATCCAGCAGCCTGCGTTCCGGGGTGGTCTGAGCAAGCTGCTGAACTATCTGCAAAAACCTGGCAGGATTTGTCTGCCGGGCCACAGCTATCCCCTTCATTTGAAAATCAGAGGCCAGATCCTGCAAAGGGTTTCTAAGCCGGGAAAGGACAGCTATCTCAGAGGGTGCGATCCCATCGGAAATCCACCCGGCAACCGCGGACAGCACAAATTGCAGGGCAGCGTCTGAATGAGGCACCTCCACCAACGTTACAGGTGCATTTATTTGCCGGTATTCAGCAAGCTCTCGAGATGCCGATACAGAGGAAGGGTAAATTTTTTTATTCAGTCGCCGCCTGTTTTGAGCGATGAATCTCGAGGCAACTTTCAAGATGCGGGGCGTGGAGCGGAAATTCTCCTCAAGGTTAACTATGTTTGTCTGCCGGTTTGGCCAAAGCTTTTGATTTCTCTCCTTGAACTCCAAGATATTGCTGACATCGGACCCATTGAAGGTGTAGATGGTCTGATCGCTGTCGCCAACCACAGTAAGGCCGGTGTTCTCTCCAACTAACAAGCGCATTATTTCCTCCTGGGCGCGGGAGGTGTCCTGGTATTCGTCCACAAGCAGATGGCTGATTTTCGATTGGAGCCGCTGGCGCAAGTCCTCGTTGTGGCGCAGCAGATGAAGCACCTCAGAGACCATCCCTGCATAGTCTGTGAGCTGGTGCTTTTCAAGTAATTTGAAGTAAGCGCTGAAGACGCGCTTTACAGCTTCAGTTGGCAGGCTGCAGCCGTCCTGATTGGGCACGAAAAGCATATCTGGCGCTTCATCAAGCTCCTGGGGCCTTGTAACAGGTGCCCTCAATTGGGGATGGCCGTTGCGGATCGCATTGAGAATAGATTCATAGTCTTCAATTTTTTTTGCAGGGTCCCTTCTTCTGATCCCCGCTGCAGGCTCAGAGGCCAAAAGGTCTGAATAATAATCAATTAGCAGGCTGTTATAACGCTGATCTCTGTCCTCTGGCTGGCGGAGCAAATCTTTGGGCAGGCGTTTGGCCTTAACCATTTTCATTTGTCCATGGGTTCTTTTCAGCAAGCTGCAGCAGAAGGAATGGAATGTCTGCACTCTAACCCGGACCAGTCCGAAATCTTCTGCCAACTTTTGCACCCTGCTGCCGATGGCACGGGCTCCGGCGCGGCTGAAGCTGAGGCAGAGAATTCTCTCTGGCTCTATCCCGTCAATTGCCTGCAGGTAGAGAATACGCCTGGCGAGAACATGGGTTTTTCCCGTCCCTGCTGCAGCGTTGATGAGCAGCGGCTCTGTTGCCGATGCAACCACTGCTTCCCTCTGCTGTGAGGTGAGCCCTTCCAGGATTTTGCTTTCCAAGTCCAGCAGCCTACGCCTATAACCCTTCTCGAAGTAATCGCGCAAAAACTCCCACACATCTTCGCCAGCGCGTTTTTTGGAGAACAAGGCCTCAAGGGCAGCATGCTGCAGGCTAACAGTCTGCCGGCGCTGGTAGAGTTTGAGGCCGGTCAATTTATTTTTGTCCTCTTCCTGAGGAACAAGAAAGCGGATCTGATAGCTGGAATTGGACACAGCAGGCCTAAGGGATAAAATGCCTCGCGCGGCCAAGTCTTCAAGAATGGTTTCGTTGTCTTCAAGCCACTTTTGAGGGGGCAGTTTGCGGTGCTGCCAGTTTTCTTCAAGCTGCGCCAGAACGCTGACGCGTGCATCCAGCTGCAACTCGATCTTTTTGCGGAACTCCAAAGGATGAATGCATTTTAATTTCAGCTGGAAGAGGCTGTCCTTTGCCACAGCCAAGAGATTGTTTGCGCGCCACCGGTTGAGAATGAACTCCAGCTGGGCAAAGGTTTCACCTTCCTCCAGCAGAGCTAGTTGGTCTGCAACGTTTAACGAAACATAGCGGCCTGTGGCATCCGCAAAAAGCTCGGCGAGCTTTTCAGCTAATTTTGCCTCAAAGGCAGACCAGTTTTCAAGGGCAACAAGCCGCGCTTCCCTGTTTCCAAGCAAAGGCTGCACTTGAGGTCCTTGCTGGTAGGAGAGGTGGTTTTCCCCGATCAAAAGCCACACAGTTCTTTCTAGCTCGTCTACAGTTAAATCCGGGTCCAACTCTTCGGCTTTCTCTTTTAAGGAAGACAGATCAAGCTCTCCCTGCCCGCCCTGCTCTTTGACTTCATCTAAAATCAGCTGTTCGAGAGGGGTAAAATCCTTAGGTTCAGATTTGCCGAGGCAAACCTGGATTTTGTCCGTACCTCTGCCTTCGATGGCAAGAATGCCAACGTCCTCAAGCTCGAAGACAGCCACCCGGACTGTAGTTTCATCAAGGTCTAATTTTGCCGCCAAAGATTGGGGAGAGGGCATGACGAAAGAGCCGGCATGAGTGTAGAGCCGCAGCGCAGCAAGCACCCTGTAAACGTCTTCTTCGCCGATGGGCTTGTTCATGCGCTTGCGCCTGTAAAGATCCACAGGACCTGCCATGGCCAAGGTCTCGGCTGTAAGCTTTGGGTCCCTTGCAGCGCGGCCGATCTCTTGAGCGTACGCTTCAACTGAACCAGGGGCGTCGTAGTGGACGATCCAGCTGATATCCCCTCTATCTATTCCCATCCCAAAGGCAGTGGTGGCAACAACGATGAGGGTTGAGCCAGTCTGGAGGAACCTCTCTTCCCGCTGTGCCCTGTCCGATACTCCAGCATGGATGAAGTCAATAGATTCAGGAGGAAAACCTGGAAGGTTTAACGTTTTCAGCTTCTGTGCAACTTTTTCCGTGCCCTTGCGGGTTGTGACATAGATGATCCCGCGTTTGCCCGGGTATTTTTGGAGAAACTCTTTAATTTTTGCAAACCGTTCCTGTTCGTTTTCATCACTAAGAGGCTGGATGGCAGGGATGATATTGGCCCGCCTCACCCCATAATCAACCTCTGCCTTTATTCCCAAGTATTCTTTTATTTCAGCCTTCACCTTTGTGGTCGCTGTGGCTGTAAATGCAGCGATTTGCGCTGGCTTCTCTCCCCGTTCTTTTGCCACCTTGGCCAGAAACTGTGAAATTTTGCGGTATTCAGGCCGGAAATCGTGACCCCACTGGCTTAAGCAATGGGCCTCATCAACTACCAACAGCCGGATCCCGCGCTCGGTGAGCACATCTGCAACTTGTTTGTTTAGAAGTTGTTCAGGGGCCAGGTAAAGGATTGTAGTCCAGCCTGAGCGTACATCCCGCAAAATGCGGCTGCGCTCTGCCCGACCCAATTCTGAATTTAGATAGGCAGCGTTGTAAATACCTTTTTCGCGCAGACTCTGCACCTGATCCCGCATCAGCGCCAAAAGGGGAGAGATAACAACAGTAAGCTCACCTGCAAGCTCGCCGATAATGAGGGCCGGAATCTGAAAGCAGGCAGATTTGCCAAAACCTGTAGGCAGAACAGCCAACAAATTATCTCCGGCAAGGATTTTCTTCACAATGGCTTCCTGGTTTTCCCTCCACTGCGCATTTGGACCGTAAAGGCGCCGCAAAACAGGTTTAGGGTCGACGTGGTTAAAGGTGTTTTCTTTGAGGTTAAGCTCATCGAGTCCAGCGTCGATGGCTTTCTGCACCTTTGCCAGATTTTCAGGTTCTTCTTCTGATGGCGCCACTGCCTTCAGTTTGCCTACAACCTTTTCAATTTCCTTGCGATAAGGATGGGTTAGAGCTCTGCGATCCATCAAGATTGGTTCCACACCTCCTGCCTGTAGGCTAGCGACAGTAGAAGCCAACTGCTGCAGCATTTGAGGGAGAATCACTTCGCCGAATGCATCAACGTCAGGCGGAAGGGACTCAAGTGCAGACAAAACAACGGGATTTTCCAAACTTGGGAACGGGAGGCGGGTTAGTAAAACCCTCCTCACAAAAGGCGGTAGCGGTAAAGGCCTTTGATCTGCAATAAAGACCCCTTGCGGGTTTTGAGCTAACCTCGCCACAGTGCGTTGCCTGCTGCCGAAGCGGTCAGCTGCATGGGCTAAAACGCTCCCTTGCCTGAGGGCAGAGGCCAGGATTTGCTGCAGAGGTGGTGCGCAGCCCAACAAGGAAGGGGCCAGCTCAGGCTGCTGTTGCCAGGAACTGAGAATTTGCTTTGCTGCAACTTGCAGGGTTCTGGGAAGGCCGAGGGCGCTGCCCAGCGTTCCGCCTTCAAGGACCTCTAGCCCCCTTTGCTGTGAGGTGCGGCTCAGATCTTGCCCGCGGCCCAGATAGGAAGGAAGCCAATTAGCCAAAAAACCTGTGGGACCGGTGGCAATCAGCGTCTCCGGCCTTAAAGATCCCAGCCTCGCCTTGAGCCAGTTTATGGGGTCTTTGGTGAAAAAGCTGACGGTCACCTGGGTTAGTTCATCTTTTTTGCAGTTTGCTGTAAGCTGGACGTTCCCTTCCCCAGCCTTGCGTAATAATAAGGCGGCTCCTTTGCCGTTTGGCTCGGTTTCAAAAGCTGCAATTAACCTGGGAAAATGGGGATCAGCAGTGTCCTCTGCTGTGATGCGGACGCTTGTTCTTTCGCTAAAAAAATCAAAGCCAGCCAAAGTGCGCTCTTCAATAAAACCGCGAACCACCCTCCCCAGCTTTCTGCCAGGATTTTCTAAAGTCTTTTTCTCCCCAGTTGCAGAAGGAACTGCATCCAGGAGCCTCTCGGCATCTAAAACCAGATCTGCTTTTCCCCCACAGAGCCAGGCTGCATGATCCAAAATCAAACAGGCAGGCACCTCGTCAGGGGAAGAGAAGAAAGCGTCTTCACCTGCTTTTTCCACCCATTCGGCTGCCAGGGGATGAAGCTCATGTTTGAATCTGCCCCCAGCCAAAAGCCAGCGCACCAGAAAGCTTGCAGTCTCTCCTGCAAGCTGCGTTTGCAGCCGGGATAGAACAAGCTTTTTGTTTACCACCTCGTCATCCCATGCCCAAGTGTCCGGAGCTTTTAGGGTACCTTGTTCTCTTAGCAGGTTGCGGTAGCCTGTCAGCGTCGATTTAGGCACTGCTATCGG
Organism: Clostridia bacterium DTU084; assembly: GCA_001512905.1. Taxonomy (GTDB): domain Bacteria; phylum Bacillota; class DTU084; order DTU084; family DTU084; genus DTU084. Next base: position 8,355 of record LFTB01000110.1, read on the forward strand.
CCTGCCCCACTTCAAAAGTCCTGGGACGTGGTGAGGAGTTGTTGGTGATGGGAGGAGCTGAATTTCGCTTGTGTTTTTAATCTGGGCAAGGAGCTCAAGACCCGGGCCGGGATCTAGCTTGATAGCTGCGTTTTGTCCGTTAGAGGAAAGATGCTCAATTGGCACTAGCCTTGGACTGTCAATCCCCCGCCGGAGGGCGACCCACCTAAGATAGCGGCCGGTGCCGCTTTGGGGAGGATGCCACCTCTGATGCCAGGCCAGCTCTTCTTCAGGCACTTCCAGCCAGAGTGCATCGATTTTCTTGAAATATTCCAGGTTCACCTTAACGTCTTCTTCTGCAATATGAGGGCCGGAAAGCGCGTGGTGGGAAGAGAGAGGCCAGGTGATCAGGGACAATTGGAGGGTGTCGAGGACAGGAAGATCAGGAAGTTTCACTCCCAGCTTGGCGAGCTCGGGTAAGTCAAAGGCGATAAGGTTATGCCCCACAAGCCATGCGCCTCGAGGTAAAGCCTGGAAAAGCTCCTGGATTTCTTCAGGACCCAACCCTTTGCCTGCTTGGGCCTTCATGGCCCGCACTTCTTCCGCCAATATACAGCCGCGGCTGACAAGCAGCGCTGCCTCGTGAACCTTTCCTGTGTAAGTAGAGATTTCCAGATCGAGAAAGGCAAGGGTGGGCAACAAATCCTGTGGTATCCAGTCTGCTAACCTTGTTTCGAGCAGAGCCTGCAAAAGGGCAGTTGAACTTTTCCACCCTTTTTCAGCAATATGCCTGCGCAGGGCTGTCTGAAAGCGCTCAGGCCCTTGCGCCAAAAGCCTGTAGATCAGGCCAGAGATTTGGGTCTTTAAGTTCTTTTGGACAGCTTGGAAAAGCTGCTCCAGCAGCCAGTCAGCAGCTGCTTCTCGCAAACGGTGAGATAGCTCTTTCATTATCTTCTCCTGAGACAGGATCAACTGCTAGAATTTTGTTTCAAATATAATATTTAGGGCTTGCTGAATAACTAGTAAACTTATTCAATCCATCATATAGCGATTTTAATGGTATCTTAACCAGCGATTATATCTTATGAAGAGACTTTAGGTAAAGATAATATCAATCTTTTTCAACACGGCGATTTTTTATCTGCAAGGTTTTCTGATGATTTCACCAAATGGCCTTGCACATATTCCGTGCTTTTGAGAATAAAACACCTGAATAACGGATTATTTTTACGTTTTCAGCAAGCCCTATTTAATTCTGCACATTTGCAGAAGTTCCTTTGAAAACACAGGATTATTTTGAACGAATTTAAAACGGCGCATTCCCCACCCAATACGGAGTATGGGTGGGGTTAGCC
>LFTB01000079.1 GCA_001512905.1 Clostridia bacterium DTU084
AGCGAATACAACGACCATGACGCAGACCGCAATTGCGGCAATAGACACGATGGTCCGCAGGCGGTGACGAGTAAGGTTCTTTAGAGCCAATCGGAAAACAAAACCCATGGTTTATCCCCCCTAGCGGTGCTGAATAGCCTGGATCGGATCTTTGGCTGCTGCCCAATAGCCGGGCAGTATACTTGATAGCAGCGAAACGCCGACTCCAAAGGCAAATACGGTGATAAAGGCATTGGGATTCCACTGCCCGTAAGTCCTCCCGATAACCGGTACACCGAAGGATGTCATGTCCATTTGGGGCATGGCGGCAAAATCTAACCCGAAGCGAACCAGATACCACACTCCAACGGTTCCCATCACCAAGCCTATGAGACCGCCTAAGATTCCAATGCCGGTAGATTCCATCACAAAAAGATAAACAATCTCCCGCACTTCCAGACCCATAGCCTTCATAGTCCCGATCTCCCGCATTCTCTCTAGAGCAGCTAGGATTACCGTATTGATGATGGCAATAGCGGCAATCACCAGGATGATGCCAAGAATGATTTGATTCTCAGCCGCTGCATATTCAGTAAAGGAGATAGCATCCACATCATTCCATTTGTATACCGCCAGGTCACCTGGTAAGCCCTGGAGCTCCCTCTGCAGTCGGTCTGCAGCCTGGGGTGCCTGTTCTTTACTCTCCAGCCTGACCACAACCTTGCTGACTACATCGCCCACTGCCAGAGCTTCCTGCGCGATATCTAAAGGAAGGTAGACCAAGAAGTTGTTGATGTTGGGGTTGATAGTATGAACCAAACCGGAGATCTCCGCGTCGATGGTATTAAATGTGTTATTCTTATCTCTAACCAACAGGATA
>LFTB01000115.1 GCA_001512905.1 Clostridia bacterium DTU084
TGGCGGGAAGAACTTAAAGAGAAGCTTACAGAGGCAGAAGCGGGCCTTTACAAGTTAAAGCAGAGACCCCAGATCCGGTTTATAATTACAGGTGAGATCAGTTCGATTTATAAAAGGGACGGCAAGACCCGAAAAGTCCACAACCTTGTGGTGCTGCCGAGCCTCGAGAGCGCAGAGCAGCTGAGCAAGCGCCTCGATAAAATCGGCAACCTCCATTCAGACGGCAGACCCATTTTAGGTCTGGACTCTCGGGATCTATTGGCAATCACCCTTGAGGTGTGTCCAGATGCTATCTTCATTCCTGCCCACATCTGGACGCCGCATTTTTCTCTCTTCGGAGCCAAATCCGGATTCGATACAATAGAAGAATGTTTCGGCGATCTGGCAGACCAGATTTTTGCCCTGGAAACAGGCCTTTCCTCTGATCCTGCCATGAACTGGCGGCTCAGTGCCTTGGACCGCTTTGCCCTGGTTTCTAATTCCGACGCCCATTCCCCCAACAATCTGGCGAGAGAAGCAAATGTGATCACCGGTGAACTTTCTTTTGCCGGCATTAGAAAGGCTCTGCAGAAGAAAGACTTAACTACCATCGAATTCTTCCCTGAAGAGGGCAAATACCACCTGGATGGACACAGAAACTGCAAGGTCCGCTTGGAGCCAGAGGAAACTTTAGCCTTAGGAGGGCTTTGTCCAGTCTGCAGTAGGCCTGTAACTGTAGGAGTACTGCACAGGGTGGTTGAGCTTGCAGACAGGCCGAAAGGAGCAAAGCCTCCTGGTGCTAGATCTTTTGAATCTTTGGTGCCCCTCAGGCAGGTTTTGGCTGATGTCCATGAGGTAGGGGAGAAGAGTAAAAAAGTCGAAACTTCCTACCAAGACCTTATCAGAAGCTTAGGGCCGGAACTAGAAATCCTCCGACATGCGCCTACAGAAGAATTAGAGAAGCAGGGCGGACCCCTTCTTGCTGCTGCAATTGCCAGAATGCGGGAAGGGAAAGTGGAAGCACAAGGCGGCTTCGACGGAGAATACGGCGTGATCAAAATACTTTCGCCCCAGCTGCGGGCGGAAATCTTAGGCCAGGGAACCCTTTTCAAAATAGACCAGCCTGCTGCGCCGAAAAAGAAAAAGTCTGCCCCAAAGCCCATCTCGAAATTACAGGAAAAGGCAGCTGGCTCTCAGGAACTCCTGAATTCACAGCAAAAAGAGGCTGTAGAGGCTGAAGGAGGACCCATTGCAGTGCTGGCTGGCCCAGGCACAGGCAAAACCCACACCCTCATCTACAGGATCGCACATCTGGTAGCAGAAAAGGGTGTTGCGCCTCGCCAGATCACAGCTGTCACTTTCACCAACAAAGCAGCAGAAGAGCTAAAAAGGAGGCTGGAAGGCCTGTTGGGCAAAGCAGCTGCTTGCGAGTGTACAGTCGGGACCTTCCACAGCATAGCCCTTTCTTTGTTAGGCTCAGAAGGCCAGCTGCCCATGATTCTCGATGAGATTGACAGCAGGGAAGTGCTGGCAGAAGCTACAGGCAAAAAGGGACGGGAACTGAAAAAACTTGCCCAAAACATATCTCTGGCCAAGGCAAAAGGAGAGGTGCCAGCGGAAATTCGCTCCCATTACCACGCCTACAATGCTTGCCTTGCGCGCTACAATACTATGGATTACGACGACATCCTCCTGCAGGCTTTGGAAGTGAGCCGGGAGGATTTGTCCTCAACTTGGCGCGAAAAGTTTAGATACCTCTGTGTCGATGAGTTTCAGGATTTAAACAGGGTCCAATATGAATTGGTGAGGGCTTGGGCTGGAAGCGGTGAGGGACTCTTTGTGATCGGCGATCCGGACCAGGCCATCTACGGCTTTCGCGGCGCCGAGAAAAGCTTTTTCAAACAGCTACAGCGGGATTACCCCAACAGCCAGCTTTTCGTTCTCAATCAAAATTACCGCTCTACAAGCACCATCCTGGCTGCAGCAGGCAAGGTAATCAGCCACAACCCAGACCGCTATCCTCTTAAACTTGCTGCCGTGCGCTCAGCCGGGACAGCTATCCGCCATTTGCGCGTGGCAAGTCCTAAAGCTGAGGGAATCGCCATCGCCAAAGAGATTCAAAAGCTTGTTGGCGGCACAGAGATGCTCTCTGCTCACGGCCAAGGAGCTGTTTCGGCTGAGGACGAGAGCAGCTATGGTTTTGCTGACATTGCTGTCTGTTTCAGGACTGGTGAGCAGGCAGATGAGCTCGAAAAATGCCTCATCCATGCCAGTATTCCTTACCGGCTGGTGGGGAAAAAGAGCATTTTTGAGAGCAAACCCGCCCGAGAGGCTTTAGCGCTGCTCCATTTTCTTGCCAATCCTCAGGATGAATTCCATCTCAAACAAATCTTGAAAGCACACTTGGGTCCTGCAGAATGGGAAAGTCTGCAGGGAAACCCGGCGCCTGTCAGCGAACAAATTGCAGCTTTACCCTGCGGGAAGAAACTGCTGCAGCTGCGCGATTGTCAGGAGAGCAAGACTGTAGCGGAAATCCTCGAGAGCTGGTTCGGGGAATTGCCTCAAGATGACGGTTTGGAAATTTTGGCGAAGACTAAGGAAAGGCAGCTTGAAAAATTGTTGAGGCGGCTTGCACTCCTCACTGATGGAGATGTGGAAAAAGAGAGCTACGAGCCTCAGGCTGTGACCCTGCTCACCCTTCATGCAGCCAAAGGCCTGGAATTTCCTGTGGTCTTTATTGCAGGAGTAGAGGAGGGCCTGTTGCCTTTAGACGAGGAGCTTGAGGAGGAAAGATCACTTTTTTATGTAGGGATGACCCGGGCAAAAGAACAGCTGATCCTGCTCAGCGCAAAAAGCAGAACAGGCAGGCCTCGCAAGCCCTCACGTTTTCTCCGGGAGATCCCCAAACAACTACTGGAGGATGAGGAGATTTCCCCAAAACCCAGAAGCAGGCAATTGAGCTTATTCTAAAAAAGAGCCCCCAGTCTGACTGGGGGCTCTTTGAAGCGGTCGTTTAGGCAGGGATGCAGATTACTTGCCCAATCTGCAGGTTATTCGGGTCGATCCCAGGATTGGCAGCGATAATGGCGTTTACGGTAGTTCCGAATCTCTGGGCGATGGAAAAGAGCGTGTCGCCTGGCCTGACTGTATATAAAGTGCCGCCTGGACAAGGGACAGGTCCGGGAACAGGAACGCAGATCACCTGACCAGGGATCAGGTTATTGGGATCGATGCCGGGGTTGGCAGCAATAATAGCATTGACGGTTGTGCCGAATCTTTGAGCGATATTAAAGAGTGTGTCGCCTGGCCTGATAGTGTAGAGGGTACCGCCTGGGCATGGGACAGGGCCTGGTTGAGGCACGCAAATTATCTGCCCGACCTGCAGGTTATTGGGATCAATTCCAGGATTGGCAGCGATAATGGCGTTTACTGTGGTTCCGAACCTTTGGGCAATAGAGAAGATGGTGTCTCCGGCTCTTACAGTGTAGAGAAAGCCATTAGGGCACGGAACTGGCGGTGGGACAGGAATGCAGATGACCTGCCCTGGAATCAGGTTATTGGGATCGATGCCAGGGTTAGCAGCGATAATAGCGTTGACAGTTGTGCCGAACCTTTGAGCGATTGAGAAGAGCGTGTCACCTGGTCTGACGGTGTAGAGGGTGCCGCCAAGACAGGGAACAGGGGTAGGAGCTGGGATACAGATCACTTGCCCTATCTGGAGGTTATTTGGATCTAAACCAGGATTGGCGTTGAGTATCGCCTGTACTGTAATACCAAATCTTTGGGCGATGGAAAAGAGCGTATCACCTGCGCGGATTGTGTAGAGGGTTCCACCCGGACACGGCACCGGACCAGGTACAGGGATGCAGATTACCTGGCCGACCTGCAGGTTATTGGGATCAACGCCTGGATTGGCAGCAATTAGCGCTTCAACTGTGGTGCCAAACCGCTGTGCCAAGAGGAAATAGGTGTCGCCAGGTCTGATTGTATAGAAGAAGCCGCGGCAGATTGGTGGCGGTGTGGGGCCAGGAACTGGTATACAGATTACCTGCCCGATCTGGAGGTTGTTTGGATCCACGCCGGGGTTCGCGCGCCTGATGGCTTCAACAGTAGTGCCGAAGCGCTGGGCCAGGAGGAAGAAAGTATCTCCTGATCTGATCGAGTAAAGGAAACCGCCTGGGCA
>LFTB01000129.1 GCA_001512905.1 Clostridia bacterium DTU084
AGGCGGGATCGTCCTCGAGTTTCTCCCCTCGGCTTTGACAGGCGTGACAGTAGTGCTGGATCCAGGCCATGGGGGTGCTGATCCGGGAGCCATCGGCCCGAATGGTTTAAGGGAAAAGGATGTGAATTTGGCTATTGCCAAAGCGGCAGCTGTCTTTTTAGAAACAGCTGGCGCAAAAGTACTGCTGACCCGCCAAGGAGACGAATACATTTCCTTGGCAGATAGAGTGGCGCAGTGCCACACGAGCGGCGCCAAGATTTTTGTAAGCATTCACTGTAACAGTTTTGGGGATAATAGTAGGCAGGGGACTGAAACTTTTTACGCAGCACAAAACTATGCAAGCAAGTTATTAGCGGAGGCTATCCAGAATCAAATTTTAGCCCTTCGGCCCACTGTGGACAGAGGTGTCAAGCCAGGGAATTTTTATGTGCTGAGGGAAAACACGACTGTTGCAGTCCTGACAGAGGTTGCTTTTATCAGCAATCCCGAAGAGGAAACCCTGCTTGCTGACCCAGAATACCAACAGAAAGTAGGGAGAGCAGTTGCCGATGGAGTCGAAGCCTTCCTTGAAGAAAACCAAGGCTGAAGGCAGGCAATTGTGGGTTGCTTTCGGCTCGACATTAATCGTCCTTTTGGGCGTGCTTGCTGTCTGGCCTTGGCTGCGCACTGTGATCTGGCCTCACCAGGAGGTTGAACTTTACTTTAGCAAACCTCAAGGTCTTTATTTAGGGAGCGAAACGAGGAAGATCAACACCAGCCGCAAACCTTTGCCTTGCCAGGTTGTGGGGGCGCT
>LFTB01000033.1 GCA_001512905.1 Clostridia bacterium DTU084
GTGGAACAGACAAGCTTCCTCACAGTATTTGAGATAATTTCGGATGGTTTCTGGTGTTGTAAAAAGTTCTTCGTTCTTGAAGTGTTTGGTCATGGTTGAGGTAGAAAAAATAGTACCAGCATTCGAGGACACATAAACGATGATGCGCTCTAGCAGGTCCACATTTCGGACCCTATTGCGTTTTACTATATCCCTTAAGATTATAGAGTTGCACATATTCTGCAAGTACTTACGGGAAGGTTCTTCTGCGTATCTGAGCTTTCCCAGATACGGCATGCCGCCGAGGAAGAGGTATTTTGCGAACACCTCCTGCTGTGAGGCTGTTGGAAAAATCTTGTAATACATCTCGCTAAATTCTGCAAATGAGAGCGGATAGACAACAAATTCAACGTATCTGCCGGATAGATATGTGGAATACTCTCCTGAAAGCAGATTTGCGCCTGAGCCTGTGACATAGATATCGCAGTCATATTTCACCCGGAGGGAGTTCACACATTTTTCCCAGCCTGTAACGTTTTGAATCTCATCGAAGAATAGATAAGCCTTCCCCTCAATTCTTTCGATACGGCGGCTCATTTCTTCATGCAATGTCTCTGCAGAAAACAGATGTGCGTTATTCGTTTCTTCAAAGTTCAATGAAATAAATTGAGAGGTAGAAACACCTTACTTTACTAGCTCTTCCTTGATCAGTTTTAACATGACAGATTTCCCGCTCTGCCGGATGCCTGTTAAAACTTTGATCAGCTCTTTACCTATAAAAGGGCGTATGCGCCGCATATAGGCTTCCCTTTTAATCATCAAAGCTATGTGCCCCCCTGCCGTGTCTTTACCCTAAGTATATCAAGGATATAACGGAATTTCACGATTTTTTGAAGAAATTCAGAAAACGAACCTGGTTAACTTTCAAATTTGCTTTTGCCAGGTATAGAGTTCAGCAGCTGGTGCTTGAGGATAAGCAAAAGCGTAATCCGGCTGTGGCAGACAATGCACCACTTTTCGGAAAGTTGCCTGACAATACATTTTCCAAAAAGTGTTAAAATTCCCTTGACAATTGGTATATACCAATTTATAATGGAATAGACCAATGGGAGATTTTAGAAAGATGGAGGTTCAAATGGAATTTACCTTATCGCTAAATCGGGATTCTGAAACTCCTCTTTACAGACAAATAATCGAACAGATAACCCTAATGGTTAAAAACGGTCAGCTGAAAGCAGGAGATAGGTTGCCTCCTGAACGCGAGCTGGCTGCCCAGACCGGGATTGCCCGGGGAACGATCAATAAAGCTTATGTGGAATTGGAACGAAATAAAATAATTGAAACTATCCAGGGCCGGGGCAGTTTTATCTCCCCAAGGCAGGATATTCTAGGGCGGGACCGGAAAGAACATGGAATTCGGCTCATGGACGAAACAATAGAGGCTTTAGAGAAACTTGGCTTTTCTGAGCGGGAGATGATCACCCTCTTTAGCATCCGGCTTTCTGAGCGGGAAAAGAACGCGGTGAAAGTGCGGGTAGCTGCAGTGGATTGTAATCCGGAGGCATTAGCGATTTTTGAAAGCCAGCTTTCTTATATATCGAAAATCAGCTTTTCCCGTTTTCTGCTGGATGACGTAGCCAAATGGCCAGAGCCTGAGGTTGTTTTCAGAGAGTACGATTTGATTCTTACTACTTCAACACATTTCACTGAACTTTCCGGCTTGTTGCCGCAAATCAGGTCGCGCCTGGTCCAAGTAGCTGTCTCCCCAAGTCAGCAGACTGTAATTGATTTGGCGACTGTACCTCAGAAAGCAGCAGTAGCTGTCCTCGCCAGAAGTGAGCAGTTTATGCAGATTATCACAAACAGCCTCCGGGATTTCGAGATCACAAACAGCTACAGCTTTTACTACGATGACAACCTTGATTATAGTGCGGTGATCCGGGACAAGGGAGTGCTCGTCATACCCCCAGATTTGGAGCATTTAAAAGGTGAGGGAGAGATTTCAAAGTTTCAAAAAGCAGGTGGCAGGGTGATCACCTTTGATTATCAGATTGAAAGGGGATCTCTGATTTACTTGGAAGAGGAGATCTCCAGGATCTTAAGTGCGAAATAGGGGGCAGCAGCAAATGGGCAAATCCGCGGAAGAGATCACTGTGGTGATGGGAGTTATCGGAGCCGATGTCCACGCCATCGGCAACAAAATTTTAGAATACGCCTTTCGAGAGGCAGGATTTAATGTTGTGAATCTTGGGGTGATGGTTTCCCAAATCGAATTCGTTGAGGCAGCGCTGGAGACAGCGGCAGATGCCATCTTGGTCTCATCCCTTTACGGACACGGCGAGATGGATTGCCAGGGCCTGCGGGAGCTGTGCATCGAAATGGGGCTGGGAGAGATTCTCTTATATGTTGGCGGCAATTTGGTAATTGGGAAAACTTCTTTTCCAGAAGTTGAGGCTAAGTTCAAAAAAATGGGCTTTAACAGGGTTTACCCGCCAGGCACGCTGCCAGAGACAGCAATCAGGGATCTGTTAGGGGACCTGGCAAATGGCTAATAATGTCCTTTTGGTCGATATTGGCAGCACCTACACAAAAGTTGTTGCTGTGGATCTGGATTACCCCAAGATTCTGGGGACTGCTTCAGCGCCGACGACAGCCGCTACAAACATCAGGGAGGGCTTGTTCGAAGCTTTAAAATGTCTCACGGAAAAAACAGGTACCACCTCTTATGCAGAGTCTTACGGCTCAAGCAGCGCAGCAGGCGGTTTGAAAATGGTGGCTATTGGCCTCGTGCCGGCGCTCACAGCCAAAGCCGGGAAAATGGCAGCCCTAGGCGCCGGCGCCAAAGTATTGAAGACTTTCGCCTACGAGCTTGCAGCTTCGGAAGTTGACGAAATTCAGCAGCTTGAGCCTGACATTATCCTTTTGTGCGGAGGCACAGATGGCGGAAACAAAGAAGTCATTCTCCGCAACGCAGAACATCTTGCAGGACTGGCTGGAGAGTTTTCTGTAGTTGTGGCTGGCAACAAGGCAGCGGCAAAAGAGGCTGCTGAGATTTTGGAAGCAAGTGGAAAACAAGTCCGCCTTTGCGAAAATGTAATGCCCCAGTACAACTGCCTGAATGTCGAACCTGCCCAAGCGGCCATCCGCAATCTTTTTTTAGAAAAAATTGTCCAGGCAAAGGGACTCTCTGAGGTCCAGAGATTTATCGGCAATCCTCTCCTGCCTACGCCTCGGGCTGTCCTGCAGGGAGCAGAGCTTCTGGCCAGGGGCACTGCACACCAGGCGGGGCTTGGAGATCTTTTGGTTGTCGATGTGGGAGGTGCTACAACCGACGTCTACTCTATGGCTGAGGGGGCACCTGCCAGCGGAGTTGTCCTCCGGGGCCTTCAGGAGCCCTACGCCAAGCGAACTGTAGAGGGGGATCTCGGTCTTTCCCATAGTGCTCGCTCAACTCTTGAGGCTGTGGGCAGAAAGAAAATCGCTGCTCTCACGCAGTTGTCTGAGGAGGAGGTTGAGGAAAACCTGCTCCTTCTGGAAAAGGAATTTTCAGTCAGCTTCAGCAAAGAGAAGGAAGCGGTCAGGAATTGCCTGACATACTTTGCAGTGAAACTTGCAACAGAGCGCCATGCAGGGAAAATAGAAACCATTTATACTCCCTGCGGCCCCAGCTTTATCCAGACAGGCAAGGACCTGACTGGAATCAAAACAATTATCGGCACAGGCGGACCTTTGATCTACAGTTCGGATCCGGCCTCCCTTCTGGCTGCAGCAAGACGAAGCCAAGAAGCTGCACTGAAGCCTGAGGGGGGAAGCTTATATCTGGATCGTTCTTATATTTTTGCTGGCATGGGTCTGTTGAGCCAGAAATACCCAGAAGAAGCACTTGCGCTATTAAAAGGAGAATTGGAGTGGTTAGGGTGAGTGTGGAGAATCGAAAGCTGCCCCTTGATCAGTTTTTCAAGCTCCGCAGTGAGGTCTTGGAAACATGGCCTACAGGCAAAGATGTGGATTTAGAAGATGCCATAGCCTACCACAAACAGCTGCCAGTTGAAAAGATATTTTCCCAAAAACTGAAGGCTGCGAAAAGCACAGGCGATACCCTCCTCCAGCCCCGGGCCGGCGTGGCACTGCCAGAAGAACATATAGAGCTTCTGCAGTACCTGGAGAAGGAAGGGGAGGCGGATCTGCTTCCCACGACAATCGACAGCTATACCCGGCACAACCGGTACGAAGAGGCGGAGCGGGGAATTGAAGCCAGCAGAAAGGAAGGCCGCTCGCTCCTCAACGGCTTTCCTGCAGTTAATCACGGCGTTGGAGTCTGCAGGCGGGTAACCGAAGCTACAGGCCTGCCTGCCCAGGTGAGGCACGGCACACCCGATGCCAGGCTCTTGGCTGAAATCACCTTGGCCGGCGGTTTTACATCCTTTGAAGGCGGGGGAATCTCTTACAACATCCCCTATGCAAAAAACATTCCTTTGGAGAAAACCATCTTCGACTGGCAATACGTAGATCGCCTTGTCGGCATCTACGAGGAAGAAGGGGTTCCCATCAACAGGGAGCCTTTCGGGCCTTTGACAGGCACTTTGGTGCCGCCGTGTATTTCCCATGCTGTGGCTATTATCGAAAGCCTCCTTGCGGCAGAACAGGGCGTGAAAAACATCACCGTGGGCTATGGACAGTGCGGCAATTTGCTGCAGGATATTGCAGCTGTCCGTACGTTGGAAACCTTGACTGTGGAGTATCTGGAAAAGTACGGTTATGGGGATGTTTATATCACCACAGTCCTCCACCAGTGGATGGGAGGCTTCCCCCAAGATGAAGCCAAAGCCTACGGCGTAATCGGTTTGGGTGCAGTCGTGGCAGCCCTTTCAGGGGCCACCAAAGTGATTGTAAAGACACCTCATGAGGCCATGGGAATTCCAACCAAAACCGCAAACAGCTCAGGTCTGAAAGCCACGAAACAACTTGTGATGATGTTAAAAGATCAAACATTTGAAGATAGTCCGAAATTGGCTGCAGAGATGGAAATTATCTCCTGTGAGACCCGTGCCATTTTAGATAAGGTCACAGAGCTTGGAGAAGGAGACTTGGTCCAGGGCGTGATCAGGGCATTTCATGCAGGGGTGCTTGATATTCCTTTTGCACCCAGCAGGGAGAATGCAGGCAAGGTCCTGCCTGCCAGAGACAACGAGGGCGCTGTCAGGTTTTTGGATCACGGCAATCTTCCCTTCAGCGAAGCTCTTGTGGCTTTCCACAAAGACAAGATGAAAGAGCGGGCAGACTACGAAAAAAGATCAATTAGCTTTCAAATGGTGATCGACGACATATATGCAATCGGGAAAGGAAGGCTCGTGGGCCGGCCTAGATAAGGGTGGGTAGAGATGAAAATCGAAAAAGTGATCTGCACAAGGGGCGTGACAGGTTTTTTCTTTGACGATCAAGCTGCAATTCGGGAAGGTGCAGTTTTAGATGGCGCCTGCTATCTGGGAAAACCGTTAACAGACGGCTTTACAACTGTCAGGCAGGCAGGGGAAGCCATCTCCGTGCTTCTTGTTCTGGAGGACGGCCAGATTGCCCACGGCGATTGTGCAGCAGTGCAGTATTCCGGGGCAGCCGGCCGGGATCCGCTATTTTTAGCAGAAAAATACCTCCCCGAGCTCGAACAATATATTGCACCGCACCTTATGGGGAGGGAGTTAACAGAATTTAAGACCCTGGCCGAGGAACTGGATAACCTGATCCATCCCAAGACACACAAGTTATTCCACACTGCTGTCCGCTATGGAGTCACAGGCGCTGTTTTGGATGCGGTGGCTAAGGCACAGAAAAAGCTCATGGCGCAGGTAATTGCAGCTGAATACGGCACAGAAGTATCTAAAAGGGAGATTCCAGTTTTCACACAATCTGGAGATAACAGGTATGAGAATGCAGATAAGATGATTCTCAAAGGAGCAGCTGTCCTGCCCCATGGCCTGATCAATAACGTCAAGACCAAGCTCGGCTACAGGGGAGAGATACTGGCTGAATACCTTAAGTGGCTTAAAGAGAGGATAGACAGCCGCAAGCCCTATCCAGGCTACCAGCCAGTGCTGCATCTTGATCTATACGGTACGCCTGATGAAGCCTTCGGCAGGGATAATAAAAAAATCGCTGCATATCTGGAGAGCTTGGCGGAAATTGTTTACCCATTGAAGCTCAGAATTGAAGGTCCGGTAGACAGGGGCAGCCGGGAAGAGCAGGTCCGGGCTCTGTGCGAGCTCACAGAGCTTTTGGACAGCGGCGGAAGCGGCACCCAGATTGTGGCTGACGAATGGTGCAATACCCTTGAGGATATTAAATACTTTGCCCAGAGGCGGGCTGGGCACATGCTCCAGATTAAGACCCCGGATCTTGGGGGAATCAACAACACAATCGAAGCAGTCCTGTACTGCAAAAAGCTGGGGATTGGTGCTTATCTCGGCGGCACCTGCAACGAAACGGAGCGTTCCAGCCAAATATGCGTCCACATTGCCATGGCCACAGGGCCGGATCAGATCCTCGCCAAACCAGGGATGGGAGTGGACGAAGGATACATGATCGTTAAAAACGAAATGCAGCGGATTATAGCCTTGGAAAAAGCTTTAGGAAGGATAGATTAGATGAAAGAACTCAGGGTTTTAGCTCCTACTGCCATTTTGGGGTATGGTTTTCCAATTCAATCTTTCGAGGAAGGGCTGAGGCGGGATCCACACCTCATCGCTGTGGATGCCGGCTCCTCGGATCCCGGACCTTTTTATTTAGGTGCTGGTGTGTCTTTTACAGACCGCAGCGCTGTAAAAAGGGATCTGGAGCTTTTGCTTACAGCTGCCCGGGAGAGAAAGATTCCTTTAATCATCGGCAGTGCAGGCGGCTCTGGAGGAGAACCTCATTTGGAGTGGAATGTAGACATTATCGAGGAGATCGCCAAAGAGAAAAAACTCTCGTTCAAAATGGCTGTGATCCACGGAGAAATTTCGCCTGAACTGGTTCAGGATAAACTTGCCGATGGAAAAGTAAAGCCCCTTCCTCCTCTAGAGGAGCTGACTTGTGAGGAGCTGGAGAAAACCGAGCGGATTGTGGGGCAGATGGGAATAGAGCCCTTTATCCGTGCCCTCGAGATGGGTGCCGAGGTGATAGTGGCAGGCAGGGCTTATGATCCTGCTGTTTTTGCAGCGCCTGCAGTTTTACAGGGGTTTGACCGGGGGCTTGCCCTGCATATGGGCAAAATTTTAGAATGCGCCTGTATTGCATCCACCCCTGGCAGCGGCAGCGACTGCATGATGGGTTTTTTGAGGGAAGATTGTTTTTTGGTAGAACCCCTCAACTCAGCCCGCAGATGCACGCCCATGTCTGTTGCAGCCCATACTTTGTACGAGAAATCAAACCCGTACCTTTTGCCATCTCCGGGAGGAGCGCTTGATCTTTCTGAAACCCAATACCTTGCAGCAAGCTCCCGGGCAGTGAAGGTCACGGGCAGCAAATTTATCCCAGACCCCAATTACACGATTAAACTTGAAGGAGTAAAAAAAATCGGCTACCGCACAATTTCCATCGCCGGAGTCCGAGATCCCGTTATGATCCAGCAGATAGACGAAATCATCGACTCTGTGCGGGAAAAGGTGGCTGAGAACTTTGCTGTCCAAAATCTTACTTATTTTTTGGATTTCAAGGTTTACGGGAAAAATGGGGTGATGGCAGGCCTGGAGCCTGTTGTGGAAACAAACAGCCATGAGCTGGGCATTATCATTGAAGCTGTTGCGCCCTGTCAGGCCACAGCAGATACTATTTGCAGCTTTGCCAGATCAACGATGCTCCACTGGGGGTACGAAGGCAGGCTTTCCACTGCAGGCAACCTTGCTTTTCCTTATTCCCCCTCAGATTTTCAGGCGGGGCCGGTGTACGTTTTCAACGTCTACCATCTCCTTGAGGTTTCCGATCCTTGTGAATTATTTCCGATGGAATTGTGCCAGGTAGGGGAGGTTGGAGCATGAAGTTGCGGGATGCTGCAGATGTGATCCGCAGTAAAAACTCTGGACCTTACGAGCTTACTTTCGATATAATATTTAAAGATAGTGCTCTGTTTCGAAAAGTTGTTGACTCTGGCGTGATTAACCGGGAGCTTTTTGCCAAGCTCTACAATTTGCCTTTGGAAAATGTCACAGCTGTCATCTGTTTCAGTCCGGCTAATGCCATTAAAGCAACTATAGTGCGCCCCATCCCTTCAGGTGCCTTGGGGGAAAGGGATGTATATGGAGCACAGCAGCACGTGCCCCTTCTTGATGTTGAAATCCCGCTGTGAGGAGTGGTCAAATGCCATCTAACCTGCTTCCCGAATCATTAATGTATGCAGTTTATTTTGCCCCCAGAGGCAAAGAACGCTTGCTTAATCTGGGCCATCAGATTGCCCAAAGACACCTCAGCCCGCAGGACAAGCTCATCGGTCTTGTGGGCGACAGCGGTGCAGGCAAGTCCCTTTTGATCAGGGGCATGTTTCCTGGCCTGGAACTTTCCAGCGACGATGAGGGGGTCAGGGTCCGGCCGCTGCCCTTGCTGGCAAATGGAGATAAGGCTTTTTTCAGCAGCCATACATACCACGTGGACTTCCGCTTTGAATCAGCTTTCACACAGCCCTACGTTTTGGTGGAAGCAATCAGGGAGGCGGTAGAGCAGGGGAAAAGGGTGGTTGTTGAGCACTTTGAGCTGGTTTATCCCCAACTTGGAATGAATGCAGAGATGTTAATCGGGATCGGCGAAGAGGTGATTGTCACCAGGCCCAGCATTTTTGGGCCCAAGCCAGGGGATCTTGCTGAGATTGTCTTCCAGTCTATCCACTCTAGAAAAATGGCCCATACTGCAGAAGATATAGTCTGCAAGATCTTGGAAGCTCACTGCTGCTTGGAGCAGCAGTTGATCCATGCTGATGTAAAAAATGGGTTTGTTTTGGAGTTTTCCCAAAAGCCCCAGATCGACCTGAAATGGCTCGAAGGAATGGCAAAAGAATATATTCAAAAAAATTTGCCTGTGAGCTATGTAGACGATGAGCATATCAAGATCGGCGATGAGCTCCTTCACTGCACAGGACCCAGGATCCACGTGAAAAATACCAGTGAGATCGACAATTTTCGTCTTCTGCATGAATTTTGGTATGACCCTATCCATAAGGTCTACGCTTTAGTCGGTCTGGTAGGTAGAGATAAGATCGAGGACCTGAAGGACCTGAACAAACTAGGTTTATATAGCGACAATTAAATAGGATCTGCTGAAACCTCTGCTGAAATGACCGAAATAAGCCATTAGACTGCATTTTTATCTAAAATATGGTATAATAGATGCAAGGAATGTAGAAAATGTGAACAATATGAAAACTGTCCCTCAAGAAAAGAAAGAAAATCAGCTATTGTAGTTATTACGCCCAAAGCGTTAGCTGCAGCCCAAACCCGCAAGAGCATTAAAGAAANNAAATAGAAAGCTAAATACCAGTAAAAGAGCAGCTATTGAAGGAACCAATTCAGCATTAAAGCACACAGGAGCAAATGAACTTAGAGTTAGGACACTGATTAAAACGCGAATAGTGCTGGTTTGAAAGTAATAGGTCGTAATATTCGTCAGCTGTGGCGTTACTTCGCCGGTGATTTCAGGCGAAAACGCAGAAGTGGTAGTTCTATTCAAAAAAAGCTTTGGCAATAGCCTGATAAGTTAAAAGCCCAAATCAGGGCAACAAACAGACTCTTAGTGAGTATAAAACTATAGCAGACCCGATTTTGGTTGTTTTATAGATGGCAACAGCTCATCTTTAGGTCAATTGTTCAAATTTACCTGCTTCAAAATCTAGGTTTGTGCAGTGGAATCGTTTAGAGCGGAACAAAGAAATTGCATAACAAAATGTCAAGGTGCTAGAGGTGTTGTAACTACAACGTTTGAAATTGTTTTATTCACAAAAAAGATGGTCGGAAAATGGGTTATATAGCAGGGGGTTATGAATGGATACGGTGTATCGAGCCAGAATTGAAGCAGAGTTTCGCTATTGTGTCTTAAATACTATAGAGCGGTTAAATAACAATCCCGAAACGAATCGGCCTTTTCACACAGCTCTTTTATCGGATGAGGCTCTATTTTGGAGTAGGTTTGAGCGTTCTTTTTCTACATCTTTTGGACAACGTGTTATAGAGGAGATTAGCATGATAGCTGCATTGGCAGGAGGTGCTGTTGAGGCTTCCCGTCAGAAACATACAGAGGTTCAGATTGATTCTGGTATCGACGAAGCAATAACAGCTCACATGAACGCATTAAGGTCAGGTCGTCATCCGGCGGCATATAGTTGGAACGAAACTTTGGATGAAATATCACGTGCACCAAGAACAGGGGAATTAGTTACCCGTCTTGTAATATCTGATTTATGGTGGCTAAAAGACGACATCGACCATTATATGAGTATTAAAACCGTTAAACCTAACATAGACCAGACAGCAGTTGCAAAACAGGATCTTTTAAGACTTAAGCTTGCAACCCCCACATGTGAAGTGTATTTTGGGCTATATTATAATCCCTATGGAGAAGAACGGACTACATACGCACACACCCCACCTATGAGGATATTTAATTTTCATGAAGACCCTGTGGTTTTAATAGGCCGAGACTATTGGGATACACTTGGTGGAGAAGGAACTTATGATATAATTTTAGAGATAGCACGGAAAGTAGGAGCCGAAACCAGAGCAAGATTACAGGGATTATATTAAACTTAAACGCCAGCAAACTGTTGTGACTGCTGGCGTTTTACTTGTCCTAAAACAAGGCTATCTGCAATTGTTCAATTTTAGGGGTTAGTTTTTTACGTGTTTCTCTTTCCCATGAAACCTCGTCTGTATTTAAATATCTTGAAAATCTAAATCCTTTGGGTATTTTTGCCTTTATACCGCACATGTGATTGATTATAGTTTTAGCAATAGCTTCACCAAGAGCGATAGGCACGGCGTTGCCAATTTGCTTATACTGTTCAAGAATTGAGCCATAAATCTTCCAGTCCAGAGGGAACCCCTGTATGACTCTATATTCTTCAACGCTCAAAGGTCTATCCTCTACGGGATGGCATAAATCTGTGGCAGGCATAGCAGGATGAGTTACGAGGGTAGGTGAAGGTTCGTCAAAACTTAAACGTCTATAGAACCCGGTTTTACCTCCGCCAAGGTAGTAGGACTTGCCCATTGCCTCTTTCTGCATATCCTCTGGCAAGTCACGCCAGTTTTGCCCTTCTTTTAACCTACGGAAGTATTTAAGTCTTTTATCAGGGAAATTGACGTAATGATGCTCAGTATCTTTAGGTAGCTGATTTAGAGCCATCCGTAAAATATTCCATTTAGGTAGTCCAAATTCTCCATTTTCAGAGTGTGTAGGAGTTAAGTAGTCTACCTTCTTGTTTCCCTTATAACAGATCATAACTACACGCTCACGTATTTGAGGAGCCCCAAAATTAGCGGCATTATATAACTCAAATGAAACACTATAACCAGCTTCTCGTAGCTTCCTCAAAATATGTAGCAACGCACCGCCTTTTATCGGCTCAATACCTGCCTCAACACATTCTTCAAGTGTTAGGTTATCAGAATATGGAAAGGGGGTTGATAGTATACCTCGAACATTTTCAATCACAGCGTATGTAGGCTGTATCTCAACTATACGATCTATGAATGTCAAGAATACGTTTCCTCTCTCGTCATCAAAGCCTTTTCTTTTTCCTGCTGAGCTAAACGCTTGACAAGGCGGGCCCCCGACTATAACGTCAACTTTCCTGCCTTTGGGCACGCCGGCATATTCCAAGATTTTATCTGTGGAATACTCATTTATATCACCTATAAGAGCAATATCGGGTTTATTAGCAGCTATTGTCATACGACAATACTTATCAATCTCACAAGCTAGTATAGGTTCAATACCGCCTTTTTCTAAACCTATATCAAGTCCCATAGCTCCTGAAAAAAAACTTAAGGCAATTATATCAGGCAGCTTTTTTCTTTTATTCGGACGGTCGTCAGGTTCTATTGTTAAATTAGAGTTTTTTAAGTATTGGGAAACAGCCTCGGGCAGGATAATCCATTGTTTACCGACCATCTCGGCCTTTAAATCGCCTTTGCGAATTAAAGTTCTCACATACTGTTCTGTTACTTTTAGTTGTTTAGCTACATCACTTACTGTTAACATAGGGTATACCTCCAGTTTCGCAAGCGAAAATTTCTATATACCTTATTATACAGCTATGACTAAATTAATTCAATTAGGATGTGAGTAGTAAAAGTCCTTTTATGGCACCTTAATCCTTGTCATTCAAGAATTTCTCGGACTCTTTAATAATCTCATTTATTCTTGCCTTTGCATAGTCAGCTCCGAAGCATCTCCCCAATCATTGAATTCTGTCGACCGTATCCTATCACCATTCTAGCAATACTTCTAGCCTTGGGAAATTTACACAATACTTATCTAGCGTTAGAGTTATCCTTAAACCCATATTCGTAAAGTGAGAAGCCCTAAACATCCCCTTAACATTGAAAATTGAGTGTTTGACAGCAATAAACTTTTTAACGAGTTTCGTTAAATCCAATTAGGATTCCATTGTAAAAATCCTTGTAAATCAATGTTTTAGAATAATTTTCGTCCCTTGATGTTGATGTCGAACATATTAGTGAAGACAAAAGCAACCTTGAGATTTTGAGACATAAAATCTTTTAATCGACTTTTTTGAAGGTTGGATTAAGCTAGATCCTTATGTTTTTCTTCCAACGAGAAGTGTCCTGGCAGTCGTGAAACAAAAATCAGCTTCTTTTCTCGATCACTTTGAGATTGTCTAACGTGATCAGAGAGGAAGCAGCTACATAAATGAGCGTTCATGCCTTATCACCATAGAGTATATCGTCAATTTGCTTAAAACTTGTTTATTCCATGTAGAGTCGGCTTTGATTCCATCCACGGATCCAGCAAAAATAGGTAGACCTTTTTTCGTAGCTATTAAGCCGAGCATGATTTGTTTTAGATCAGGTCTATGATTCTTTGTATGGCCAAAGGCAACATTAATAGCAGACTCCTGCTGATCCTTATATTCGCCTGTTAAGGAAATGGAAGTGGCATCAGTATGAATGCTCTCAAAAATATATCCTCATATTTCAAGGATTCCATTGCACAAACTCATATGTTCTCAGATTTAAAGATATTTTTTCAAGAGTTCGAGTGCAAGATAAATCGAGGTTCGTCAATAATAAATCTAAAAAGGAGGACAGATTATGGAGAAAAACCCTTTAACAGCTGAAGAGAAGCTGGTAATAGAGGATAAAGGGACAGAGCCGCCTTTCACTGGCAAATACCATGATCACTTTGCAGATGGCGTCTACCACTGCAAACGCTGCGGCGCACCTCTATATGACAGCAGAGCCAAATTTCAGGCCCACTGCGGCTGGCCTAGTTTCGACGAAGAGTTCCCGGGAGCCGTGAGAAGACAGCCGGATCCTGATGGAATTCGCACTGAGATCCTTTGCGCCGACTGCGGTGCCCATTTGGGACATGTTTTTACAGGCGAGGGCTTTACTGAAAAAAACATTAGGCACTGTGTAAATTCGGTTTCCCTCCA
>LFTB01000014.1 GCA_001512905.1 Clostridia bacterium DTU084
TCACAGTGTTATATATGATTCCACATAAATTGGGATCTGCAGCCAAATCCCGCCTCTTTGAGATGTCGCTCATTTTCATGCACGGTATTTGAGATAATAATGTATCTGCATACCATTTCATAAGCTCGTCGGTATTGTCTGTCTGGGGCGGTTTTGCTGCTGAACGGATTCCGGTACAAGTAATGTTTTTTATGGGAAGGGGTGATTCGTTTTTAATAAGCTCGAGCAGGTCCGAATTAACCCTCGCCCCCATCACTGAAACATATGGACCTGAAATATCTTCCGCCTCGGCATTGAAAGACGCGAAGAACTTTTCCACATTAAATTNNGATTATGGGATCGCTATAGTCCCTTAATCTCGCTTCCACTATCGAGCGTGAATAACTGCACATGTTGCTGTGTATATGCTGGTCGCTTGCTTCGTAATTGTCAGCGGCAGGATTCAGCAGCTCAGCTTTCAGATCAAAGGCTGCCAATAATTCAACAGGCGTATATTTGCAAACATATTTCATTTTTTTGCCCCCAAGATCTCCAAAAAAGCCTCCAGGCGCGTCTTCATCTGCCCTTCATTTACATTTTCTCTGTCGCAGCCATCACCATCTAAAACCAAGACGGGGAATCCCCCTTCTTTAAGGTTTTTTTTCGCTATCCCAGCTCCTCCCAGGGTTTTCTTGCAGCCCCAATGGTTGAAATAAACCACCCCATCAGTATTCAGGTATTTGGCCATCTGAAGTATTCGGTCGGCTCTGCGCTGTGCTGAACCATTCATGTGATTATTTAACAGCTTCATCGCCACTGAGCGCAAAGGCTTCTTTTCATCCAATTCAATTACTGCATCAAAATTCAAATCCAAACACAAGAGCTGATATTTGTTACTGTTATTGAAAATCTCCTTTATTGATTTTTGCCAATACGGAATGGTGTGGCACCACAGAATCCTGATCCTGTCACTG
>LFTB01000072.1:0-3744 GCA_001512905.1 Clostridia bacterium DTU084
AGCTTATTGCCAAAGCGAAAGGGGATTTTTAAAATGATTAATTTTGGAATAATCGGCTGTGGGGTGATCAGCACTTCCCACGCTAAAGCAATTGAAGCTGCAACGGGAGCTAAACTTTTAGCGGTCTGCGACATCATTGAGGAAAGAGCTCAGAAACTTGCTGAAGAATATAATGTACCCTATTACTTCAAAGACTATAACAAAATGCTTGAGCTAGAGGACTTAGATGTGATCTGCGTCTGCACTCCCAGTGGTATGCACAGCGATCACACAGTGCTGGCTGCAAGAGCCGGCAAACACGTTCTTTGCGAAAAACCACTGGATATCACCAAAGAGAAAATGGACATCATGATCGAAGAATGCCGCAAGCACAACGTGAAGTTAGGCGGTGTCTTTCAGCGCCGGACCGGAAGGAATGCCCAGGAGATCAAAGCAGCTTTAGATCGGGGAGAGCTGGGCAAACTAGTTCTAGGCGACGCATACCTCAAATACTACCGCAGCCAAGAATACTACAACAGTGCTGGCTGGCGGGGCACTTGGGAACTTGACGGAGGCGGCGCTTTGATGAACCAAGGTGTCCACGGNNATAGACCTGCTCCAGTGGTTTATGGGCGGCGTGAAGAAAGTATTTGCAAAAACCGGTACTTTAGCCAGGAACATAGAAGTAGAAGATACGGCTGTAATTCTCCTCGAGTTTGAGAATGGTGCCTTTGGCGTCATCGAGGGAACCACCAGCGTCTATCCAGCCCAAAGCACGAGGGTTGAAATTCACGGCGAACTTGGTACTATTATTTTAGAGGAAACAGAGGTTAAAAAGTGGGAATTAATTGGCGGCAAGGACCGGGCAGCAGACTTCGCTGCTGAAGAGCACGCAGGCGGCGCTTCAGATCCCACTGCCATCTCCAGCACTGGGCATCAATTTCTAGTTGAAGACATGATGGAGGCCATCAAGCTCGACCGCGATCCCTTTATCCCAGGAGAAGAAGCGCGCAAGTCGGTGGATTTGATTTTAGCAATCTACGAATCTTCTCGTACAGGCAAAGAGATAGAGTTATAATACAAAAACAAGCTGAAATCTTCCAGCGTCAGCAGGAGATCCGTGCTACATGGAGAAATTAAAAAGAGTGTTTAAAACACAGAACTATAAAGGCTAATGTTGCCTGTGGAGGGACTTTTTTTAATGGAACGGAAGGTTGGGGTAGCTCTTGTGGGCTGCGGAAGAATTGCACCCATTCATGCCATTGCTCTAAAAGAGCTCCCATTTACCGAAATCGTCATGACCATGGATGTGATCAGAGAACGAGCAGAGGCATTTGCCCGGGAGTATGGAGGCCAGCCCACAGCAGACTACCAACAGGTGCTGGCTAATCCTAAAGTAGAAGTGGTTCAGATCTGTACACCTCATTACAACCATGCGCAGCTGGCTCTGAAGGCGCTTGAAGCAGGCAAGCATGTGCTGGTGGAAAAACCCATGGCTTTAAGTGTCGAGGATGCTAAAGAGATGATCGCAACAGCGCAGAGAAAGGGTCTGCAGCTTGGCGTGATCTTTCAAAACCGCTACAATGCCTCCTCAGAAGCTGTCAAGGAAGCCATCAGCAGCGGAGAGCTGGGTGAGCTCCGCGCTGCCCGCGCCTTCGTCACCTGGCACCGCGACGATGAATACTACAGGTCCGATCCTTGGCGCGGCACCTGGGCACAAGAGGGAGGAGGGCTTCTGATCAATCAGGCCATCCACACCCTGGACTTAATGCAGTGGCTCATGGGAGAGATTAAAACAGTTTCAGCAAACTGCCGCCGCTGGGGACATGAATTTATCGAAGTAGAGGACACAGCGGAAGCCTATATCCGCTTTGCTAACGGAGCATTGGGCTGCTTTTACGGCACAAACTGCTATCCAGCAAACGAACCTGTCTTTCTGGAAGTGCTGGGCACAAAGGGCAAAGCTCAAATTATTGCTGACAAAGCCGTCATCACCATCGGCGATGAAATACGCGAGATAACACCTGAGTCAAACTCGAGCTCTCACCCTTCATACTGGGGCAGAGGGCACCAAACGCAGCTGGCAGACTTCTATCAATCACTCCTCAAGGAGGAGAAAGTCAAGATCGACGGCACTGAGGGAATAGCGGCAATGGCTTTGGTCCTTGCCATGTACGCCTCCTCTGCCACAGGCGCAGAGATAGACTTTCAGCAATTTATCAAGGGCAGTCACTAATACAGACATGAAAAGAGCAGGGTTTGCACCCTGCTCTTTTCATTGGGGCTGATACATTCCGTGCTGCTGCATGTAATTGAAAATTCCCTCGCCGTGCTGCTGTTCTTCCTGCTGAATGTGCTGCAGCTGCTGCCTGAGCTCAGGTTTGGTCGCTTCGAAAATGGTTGTGTCGTAGGCATTAGAAACATACTTTTCTGTCATCAGCATGTCATTGCACAAAAGTGCGTCCTTCGCTTTTCCTTGTACACCGCTCTGCAGCTGCTGACCTTGGTTTTGCAGCTGGTTCACCTGCTGCGGCTGCCTGCCTAATAATTGACTTATTGTGTTGTAATGCTGTTGTTCTTGATTAGCGTATTGAGTGAAAAGCTGTTTCAACTGAGGGTCCTGGGCCTGTTGAGCATAACTTTGATACTTTTGAATACACACTTCCTCGTGATGAAGCTGATCCTGCAGCAGATTCCGCTCTTTCTGTGTCAACTGCATATTTATTCCGTCACCTCCGCACCTAGTATGCCTCAAGTTCAGATTTGCTATACTTAGGCGATTTCAAAAGCATACAATCTCCATCCCCTTTTTGAACATCCTTGTTTTCCGTGAGCTGGCTAATTAATTGAATACGACAAAGGATTATTTGTTTTTTGTAGTATTCAATAATAAGGGCAGAAATTTTCGCATTTTCAAGTGCCTCTGCAGCTCCTATAGTGTCAGTAAGGTTTATGTCCATCATGATATAATGAAAACAGTAAGCTATCGACCAATACCATTTGTCGCTTGATTCAGACAATTTAATTGCGGGGTTGCTAAAAGATGAAATTTTACGCTCATTCAGTGGAAAACCAAAGTAAAGAAAAATGGCAGCTGCTCAAAGACCATTTGGTGTCAGTTTCACAATTGGCGTCAGGGTTTGCATCATCCTTTGAGGCAGGCGAGTTGGGGAGGCTCCTTGGACTGCTCCACGACATCGGAAAGTATTCTCAGGAATTCCAAAAGCGATTGGAGGATCCGTGTGTGCACGTGGATCACTCGACTCCCGGTGCAAAGATTGCTTTCGAGCGCTTCGGCGCTTTTGGTAAACTTTTGGCTTACGTAGTAGCAGGACATCACGGCGGAATTCCAGATGGAATAAGTGATGAAAGGGAGAGCTCGCTGACACATAGAATTCAGCAAAAAGATACTGTTGACTGCTCTGCCTATCAAAATGAAATTGAGCTTCCCAAATCACAACTTGTCATAAATATAAAGCCTCAGGATAATAAAAGGGGTTTTTCTGTATCCTTTTTCATTCGAATGCTATTCTCATGTCTCGTTGATGCAGATTTCCTCGACACAGAGCAATTTTTGAATCTTGAGAGATTCAGGGCAAGAGGCTCAAAAGCAACCATAGAGGAGCTGGCCTCGAAACTAAGTGGATACTTGCGCGAGATAACCTCAAATGCCCGCGATACCAAAGTCAATCGGATGCGGGCCCAGGTTTTAGAGGATTGTCTGCAAGCTGCAAAGAAAGAACCAGGTTTTTTTACCCTCACTGT
>LFTB01000072.1:3813-10798 GCA_001512905.1 Clostridia bacterium DTU084
CAGAATGCAGATGTTTTTCGCAGAGCTGTGGGAAAAGATAAAGTTTTGGAACACCACTCCAACGTCACGAGAAGCGAAGAAGAGTACGAGCCTGAACTCACTAAAAAGCTGGAACTTGCCGAAGAAAATTGGGACATGCCTCTGGTGGTAACAACAAACGTGCAGTTTTTTGAGTCGCTTTTTTCAAACAAAGGCTCAAAATGCAGAAAACTACACAATATGGTCAACAGCGTTATTATCCTGGATGAAGCACAGATGCTGCCTGTTGAGTATTTGAAGCCGTGTATAGCTGCGTTAACTGAACTAGTAATCAATTATGGGTCGACAGTTGTTTTGTGTTCAGCGACCCAACCAGCGCTGGAGGGGCTGCTTCCTGAGGAGATGACTCCTCGGGAAATCACCAGGGATCCAAAAACCCTTTATACGGCTTTGAGGCGCGTAGCAGTTGAGTATAAAGGGGAACTTGACAATCGAGAAGTAGCAGATCTGATTCTGCAGCAGGAGCAAGTTCTGTGTATAGTAAACACCCGCGGTCATGCAAGAAGTATTTTCGAGTTAATAGGAAGCGGCGAGGGCCATTATCACTTAAGCGCAGCGATGTGTCCTGAACACCGCACCCAGAAACTGCAGGAGATCAGGGCGAGGCTTAAAAAAGGACTGCCTTGCCGCGTTACTTCAACACAATTGATAGAAGCAGGAGTGGACATCGACTTCCCGATAGTGATCAGAGCCATAGCAGGCATTGATTCGGTAGCACAGGCAGCAGGAAGATGCAACCGGGAGGGAAGACTTGCCCTTGGCAAAGTACTTGTTTTCACTCCAAAAGAAGGCGAGGGATTAAATCACGTCTGGTTCAAGCGGACAGCAGCTATAGCAGCGCCGCTCCTAGCCAATGAGGACGATCCTCTTTCTTTGGATGCAGTCAGGAAATATTTTAATGAATTATATTTTTATGAAGGGGAGCGCCTTGATGAACAGCAAATACTGGAGAAAATCGAAAAAGGCTCCAGAAGCCTAAACTTCCCCCTCCGGGAGGTGGCTAGCCTTTTCAAGATCATAGATGAAGATACATACAGTGTTGTAATCCCTTATGACGAGATCTGCATGAGTTATCTCAGCAGGGCTGATTTTATCTCGCCACGTCAGCTGGCGCGCAGCTTGCAGCGATATATTGTTTCCGTCCGCCCGTGGGAATACAAGAAGCTTGACGATGCAGCAGCCATAGAGAAAATTGGAAAGTTTATCGTCCTGCGAGATATGCGCTTGTATGATTCAAATTATGGTCTTGTACCACCAGATGAATCTGAAGGAGGTGGCATGTGCTGGATTATTTAAATCTAAAAAGAAAGGAGGGAGAATATGGGTTATGGTGTTAAATTATTGGTCTGGGGAGACTACGCCTGCTTTACACGCCCAGAAATGAAAGCAGAACGGGTCAGCTATGATGTGATTACCCCTTCTGCTGCGCAGGGTATTTTGGAAGCAATACACTGGAAACCTGCAATCAGGTGGGTGGTTGATCGGATCACAGTATTAAACGAAATCCGCTTTGAAAACATCCGCCGTAATGAAGTTGCAGGGAAAATCCCAGCCCGCAATATCACAACAGCCATGCGGGGCGGCAGCATTGACCTGCATCAATATGCAGCAGAAGAGAGGCAGCAGCGTGCATCTTTAATTTTGCGTGATGTAGCCTACGTTATTGAAGCTCATTTCGAGATGACTGAACAAGCAGGCCCAACCGATACTGAAGAAAAACATTACAATATCGCTCTGCGAAAGATGCGTCAGGGAAAATGCTTCCACAGACCATATTTTGGATGCAGAGAATTCCCTGTGAATTTCCGGCTGCTGGAGGCAGGAGAGGAACCGATCTCTTGTCATAAGGGGGAAAGGGATCTGGGCTGGATGCTTTGGGGAATCGATTATCAAAATGATATGACCCCGCTTTTTTTCCGCCCGACCATGAAAGATGGAGTGATCGAGGTGCCAGATCTTTTGAAAGGGGGTGAAGGTGTTTGATTCTGAATGCTCTTTATGATCTCTATCAGCGGCTTGTTAACGATCCCAGTGTAGAAGTAGCTGCGCCCTACCACAGCATGGGAAAGGTTTCTGCCGCAATCGAGATATCGCCAAGCGGCGAGATATTAAAGGCCCTGCCGTTAGGTACACAGAAGGGTAAAAGAAGGATCCCATTAGAGATGCAGGTACCAGAACGGGTTAAGAGGGCAAGCGGCAATGCCTCGAATTTTCTCTGCGATAAAAGCGACTATATTTTGGGAATAGAAGGAGAAGGAGTTACTAAGAGAGCCCTTCAGCGTTTTGAAGTAGCAAAAGAACTTCATGAGGAGATATTATCAGGCGTAGAGGATGAGGGTGCAGAAGCTGTCCTGGCGTTTTTCCGCAGCTGGAAGCCTGAGACTTATCAGGCGAGCGATGTGCTGCAGAATATAAGCGAAGTCTTAGCTGATGGGGGAAATATTGTTTTCCGGCTTCAGAATGACAGCTGTTATGTGCACGAAAGGGATGCAGTCAGAAGAGCTTGGGAAAATTATAAGTCTGCTGCTGATCCAGACGCAGTAATGAATCAGTGCTTGATTACAGGAGAGGTAGCGCCTGTTGCCCGACTGCACCAGAACATCATGGGGATTGCTGGTGCAAAGACTACAGGTGCATCCCTGGTATCGTTCAATTTCGATGCTACAGAGTCTTATGGAAAGAAACAAGGAGCCAACTCGCCAGTAAGTGAAAGCGCAGCTTTTGCTTATGGGACAGCTCTCAATTGGCTGACGTCAAATGATCGCCACCGGCTGCTGATGGGAGATACTACAGTAGTCTTTTGGGCAGAAAAAGCAGGGCCAGAGGAAGACCTCATGCTGGAACTGTTTGCTGATGCTGTGGCTGCTTATTCTCAAAAAGAGGAAAAAGACACAAGTCATGAAGAGGAGAGCGCAGTACAGGTGAAAGGTGTTTTGAAGAGGATAATGAGAGGCCAGCATGTAGAAACCCAGATGGCGCATTTCGATGAAGGAGTTAAATTTTATATCCTCGGTCTTGCACCCAATTCAGCAAGGGTGGCAATACGGTTTTGGCATGTTGATACCTTTGGCAAAATGCTGGAGCGGGTGCGACAGCATTTTGATGATATGTCTATTGTCTGCCGTCCTGACGAACGTCCAGTTTCTGTTGGCCGCTTGTTATTCGAAACTACTCCTGCTGTCAGCAGAAAGAGAGAAAACATACCTCCAATTCTCAGCGGTTCGTTAATGAGAGCTATTCTAGATGGGTCTATGTATCCGCAATCTCTGTACACCACGATCATAGGGCGTATCAGGTCCGATGCCAACGATCCGGACAAGCCTAATTACGAACAAAAGATAACCTATCCGCGCGCAGCTTATATTAAAGCCCATTTAATCAGAAAGGCGAGATTATTGGGAAATAAAAAAATGGAGGAGGCGTTGAAGCCAGTGCTAAATCCTGAGAACAAAAACAAAGGCTATCTGTTGGGCCGGCTTTTCGCTCTGCTTGAGAAAGTCCAGCAGGATGCTAACCCAGGCATCAAAGCCACGATAAAAGATCGCTATTACGCTTCTGCATCAGCCACACCCAGAGCAGTCTTCCCAGTGCTTTTGCGCTTAGCACAGCACCACATTACAAAGGCAGAGTTCGGTGGATATATCGACAGGTTGATTGGCGAGGTTTTGGCAGATCTTGATTCTTTCCCTACATATCTCAATTTAGACGAACAAGGTCTTTTTGCTTTAGGTTACTACCAGCAAAAAAATGCCCTATACAATCGGGCTGGAGAAACTTCTGCATAGAAAGGTGGAGAATGAAATGATGAATGCAATCGACAAGCGCTATGAGTTTGTTCTTTTCTTTGATGTGGAGAATGGAAATCCTAATGGCGACCCGGATGCTGGCAATATGCCTCGGCTTGATGCCGAAACGAATTGCGGCATTGTCACAGACGTTTGTCTCAAACGTAAGGTCCGGAATTATGTAGAGCTCGTTAAAGAAGGACAGCAGGGATATGACATTTATGTACGGGAAGCCAAAGTGCTGAACGAGCAGAACAAGCTTGCCTATGACTATTTAGGCATCGATCCTAAGGACAAAAAAGCTGCCAGGGAGAACGCAGACAAACTTAAGGAGTTTATGTGTAAGAACTTTTATGACATTCGAACCTTTGGCGCAGTGATGACCACAGAGGTTAACTGCGGACAAGTGAGAGGGCCTGTTCAATTTAATTTTGCCCGCAGCATTGATCCGATTGTGCCGCAAGAGATCAGCATCACCAGGATGGCAGTAACCAACGAACGGGATATAGATAAAGAAAGGACCATGGGCAGAAAGCATATAGTACCTTATGGCCTCTATCGAGCAGAAGGATATATTTCAGCGCCCCTCGCGCAGCAGACAGGTTTTTCCGAGGACGATCTAGAGCTGCTATTTGAGGCTTTAGAAAATATGTTCGAGCACGACCGTTCTGCTGCCAGAGGGAAAATGGCAACCCGCAAGTTATTTATTTTCGAACACTCAACAGCAATCGGAAATGCTCATGCTCATGAATTATTTGATTCTATAACGGTGCGCAGGGCTAATCCAGATAAACCTGCCCGCAGCATTAATGACTATATCATCGAGGTTGACCAAGACGCTATACCTGAGAATGTTACCTTGATCGAAAGATTGTGATACCATGTATGCTGAAGAAGATTGTCTGCCGCTGTCAGGGATACAGCATATTGCTTTCTGTCCACGGCAATATTCTCTCATACATGTTGAGCAGCAATGGGAGGAGAACATCTATACTTTTGAGGGCAGAGTGATGCACGACCGTGTAGATGATCCCTTTTTCTTTGAATCGCGGGGTGTACTGTTAATTACTCGCTCTGTCCCTCTTATCTCATATAAGCTTGGATTATATGGGGTTGCTGATGTGGTGGAATTTCATCAATGCCAATCAAATGGAATTACTCTTCAAGGCAGAAGCGGCAGATGGCTTCCTTATCCTGTAGAGTACAAAAGAGGAAAACCAAAGAGGGATGATAGAGATCAAGTGCAGCTCTGCGCTCAGGCAATGTGCCTTGAAGAGATGTTAGGAGTGGCTGTTCCTGAAGGCGCACTATTTTATGGAAAAACAAAGCGGCGCCAAGTGGTTGAATTAGATCAGCAGCTCCGCAGGCGGGTAGTAGAG
Organism: Clostridia bacterium DTU084; assembly: GCA_001512905.1. Lineage (GTDB taxonomy): Bacteria > Bacillota > DTU084 > DTU084 > DTU084 > DTU084. The sequence goes on from LFTB01000072.1 coordinate 9,017, forward strand.
CTATCCAAAATGATGCATGAACTATTCGAGCAAGGGATTACACCCAAGCCTGTGAAGACAAAAGCATGTGATAGTTGTTCTTTGGTAGATATTTGCTTGCCTAAAACAGCTGACAGAAAAAGTGTTAAAAGCTATCTTGATAATACAGCTTTCCAAATGGGAGGCGAATAAGTGAGAAAGCTACTTAATACTTTGTATGTTACTTTGCCTACGGCTTATCTTGCCCGTGATGGGGAAAATGTTCTCGTTATAGAGGATGAGGAGGTAAGGTTTCGTGTTCCTATACACAACTTAGAGGCAATTGTTTGTTTTAATTACAAGGGAGCCAGTCCAGCGCTGATGGCTTTATGCTGTGAAAGAAACGTAGCATTATGCTTTCTAAGTGAGAGTGGTAGATTTTTAGCTCGAGTTACAGGGAAAACCTCTGGAAATGTGCTGTTGAGGCGAAAACAGTATCGAATAGCAGATGGTGAATCTCAGTCGGCAGACTTTGCAAGAGCATTTGTTGCTGGTAAAATATTAAATTGTCGTAGCGTGTTAATGCGTTTTTTACGAGATCACAAAGAAAAAGAAGGTACAGAACAAATATCGATAGTCATTTCACGTCTGCTTGACTATTACCAAGCCTTGAATAATTTCGACACAGTAAATGCAATTAGAGGTTTGGAAGGAGATGGCGCAAGGGAATATTACAGCGTTTTTGATTACTTAATCGTGGAACAAAAGGATCAATTCAAATTTCGAGGCAGAAATCGTCGTCCACCCTTGGATCCTACTAATGCGGTTTTATCTTATCTTTATACCCTCCTGGCTGTTGACTGCGCAGCAGCTTTGGAAACAGTTGGGCTTGATCCGCAAGTTGGTTTTCTCCATAAAGAAAGACCAGGTCGTCAAAGCTTGGCCTTGGATTTGATGGAAGAGCTCCGGCCATATCTTGTGGATCGGCTCGCTTTAACTTTAATAAACACAAAACAAATCACAGCTGATGGTTTCCTTACAAAAGAATCAGGTGCCGTTGTGATGGAACCAGAAACCAAAAAGGTTATCATAGCAGCATGGCAGACAAAAAAGCAAGAAGAGATCACCCACCCGTTTTTGAATGAGAAGATAAAAATCGGGCTTATTCCTTATGCTCAAGCATTGCTTCTAGCGCGTTGTTTACGAGGGGATCTCGATGCTTATCCGCCATTTCTTATGAGGTGATTGCCATGATGATGCTGATAACTTATGATGTTAATACCATGGATAAGGAGGGTAGGAAAAGATTACGTTTAGTGGCCAAACATTGCCAAAATTACGGTCAAAGGGTACAAAATTCTGTTTTCGAGTGTTTAGTAGACCCAACGCAATTTGCTCAACTGAGATTGACGCTGGAGTCTATAATTGATCCAGAAAAAGATAGTTTGCGGTATTATAATTTAGGAAAGCATTGGAAAAATAGAGTCGAACATGTTGGAGCTAAGCAGACTTACGATCCTGAGGGATTAATGCTGCTTTAACTGCCGCGAACCCCGAGTAAACATGATTACTCCATGGGGTTCGCGAACCCCTCAATATCAACAAGAAAGAGCGGAAAATGCTAAAAACTGATATAAGCGACAGTTATAAATTTCTCAGATTCGCGGAATGCATGCTTAAAACGCTTGTATATTAAGGCATTTTCTGGTAATGGTCGCCTCCCGTGCGGAGGCGTGGATTGAAACTTTTATCCGGTGGCATAGGCTTGATGTGGAGGAAGTCGCCTCCCGTGCGGAGGCGTGGATTGAAACGGTACTGATGAGG
>LFTB01000082.1 GCA_001512905.1 Clostridia bacterium DTU084
AGATTATTGGCATCTTGGTCCTGGACCACCGCGATGACCATTTTCACCTCTAAATCACCCCCGAAATTGTCTTTGATTATATTGTAAGCATGACAAAGAATTTTGTCAAATTGATAATTTACTCGATCGCGTCAAGTAGGTGTAGGTTTGAGCATTTGATGAAATTCAACTTAAAACCTCACCATCTGCTGGACTGCTTAGATAGCCTCTGGTACTGCTAGAGAACGCAAGGCTTTTGTCAGTCTACTAGCAGGACCAGACAATGCAGGCATCGTTGCTCTAAAGCAATTTTCATATTTTGCACTGACCCCACTTCGCTTTCTGGGCTTTTTATAAAGCCCGTGCTCTCTTGTCTCAACTTTAGCTGCTCCTTTTTGTGTGAGCTTTTTCGCTACCCGTCTTTCGAAGTTAGCACCATGAATCTTTAGGATGAAATAATATGAAAAACCTCTGAAAGCCCTGCAAAATAGGGCTTTTTTCTTTATAAAAAAAGCTTGCAAAAATATTTTTTCTGTGATATAATAATGGTGTTAATGGTGCTAATTTTGGAGGTATTACTATGGCGTATTTTTTGAAAAAAACCAAACTAAAAGGCCGTACTTATCTCGCCATTTACGAAAGCTTCTACAACCCAGAAAAAAAAGAAACTGCTCATAAATGCTACAAATCTTTGGGTTCAATTCAGGCTCTTATCGAAAGTGGAATTGAAGACCCTATTGCTCATTTCCAAAAAGAGGTAGACTACCTGAACAAAAAGAAAAAAGAAGCTGGAGTCAGGAAGATTTCCGATAAATCTCCGATGCGTTATTTGGGTTATTTCCCCTTGAAAAGCATCATGGAAAAATTGAAGATAAATCGATACATCGACTTGTTTAAACTCACTAATGATTTTCAATACGATCTTTTCCAGCTCCTTTCGACACTTATCTATGCAAGAAGTGTTAATCCATGTAGTAAAAATAAAACGTTTCACGAAGTTCTGCCTAGCCTCTACGAGTCTTATGATTTTTCCTACGATCAGCTCCTCGATGGCTTGGCTTTTCTTGGCAGCAATTACAATAAGATTATAGAAATATTTACTACGCAAGTTAAAGCTACGTACGGAATTGATACATCTAAAACTTATTTTGATTGCACAAATTTTTACTTTGAAATTGATCGAGAAGATGACTTTCGCAGAAAAGGTCCAAGCAAAGAAAACAGAAAAGATCCCATAGTTGGCTTGGGGTTATTGCTGGATAGCAACCAAATACCCATAGGAATGAAGATATATCCTGGTAATGAATCGGAAAAGCCAATTCTTAGAGATGTAATTGAGCAATTAAAAAAACAAAACAACATAGTAGGAAAAACCATCCATGTGGCCGATAAGGGAATTAATTGCGTCAATAACATTGCTTATCTGAAAAAGAATGGTGATGGATATTTGTTTTCGAAATCCGTTAAAACTCTTCCGGAAAAGGAGAAAGTGTGGGTTCTTCTTGATAAAGGTTTTAAAGAGGTAAGAGACAGTAAGGGAAAAATTCTGTACTACTACAAGTCGTGCGTAGATAAATTCCCATATCAAATAGAGCATAATGGAAAAAAGAAAACAATAAACCTTACAGAAAAAAGGCTGCTTATCTATAATCCAACGCTTGCAGCAAAAAAAAGACATGAAATAAAAAGAATGGTCGAGAAAGCCAAATTGCTTACTGTATCACAAGCAAAGAAAAACGATTTTGGCGAAGCTGGCAAATATGTAAATTTTATCGATGCTAATGGAAAAAAGGCTGTTATGGAAATTAATCAAACAGCTATTGATAATGATTTTAAGTTTGCTGGCTATAACCTGCTTGTTACCTCTGAAATTCAAATGAATGACCTGGATATATATAACACTTACCATAATCTTTGGCGAATAGAAGAGTCCTTTAGAATCATGAAGTCCGACCTTGACGCTCGTCCTGTATTCGTCCAAAAACAAGAGTCTATTAAAGGACACTTTTTGATCTGTTACCTTACCGTCCTTCTAGAACGTCTATTCCAGTTCAAAATTCTCGAGGATAAATATTCAGCCTCAGAAATCTTTGATTTTATAAAGGGTTTCAAAGTAACAAAAGCTGAGCATAAGTATATTAATACCACTACCTATTCCGATTTTATTGATGATTTATCGCACCTATTCGGCCTCCCATTAACCAACTATTTCTTAACAGAAACTCAGATAAAATCCATACTGAATTATAAATTATAGCTTCACGCAAAAGACCGCCACATTATTGTAGCGGTCTTTTTACTCCTGACAAATTTGCACCATTTTTAAATGGCTGATACCAAAGACAGG
>LFTB01000031.1 GCA_001512905.1 Clostridia bacterium DTU084
GGAAGCGATGCCCACTCTGCAGCACACAGACCTCCTGTTCTCAGCCCGGCTTTTAAGGTGCTGGAGCGCTGGGTGGGAGAAGACAGGGCAGACTGGATCAAGAGACAGCCTGCGCGGATTTTGGCTGGGAAGGAAGTGGAAGCTTCTTTTGAGTAGACGTTCATTAATGAAGGCAACAGCTCTGATCACAGCTGCCACTGTCTGCAGTCGTCTGTTGGGTTTTGCGAGAGAGACTGTGATCGCCAAATACTTCGGGGCTACAGCCCAGACAGATGCCTACCTTGTGGCCTTTATCATACCAGGGGCCATTCTCTCCCTTTTGGGTGGAGCTCTGCCAGGCACAATGATCCCGGTTTTCACCCAGCTTGCTGGTTCCAATCAAGAGGACAAGGCCTGGCGGATGTGCAACACCCTGACCAATCTAATTATCCTTACCCTTACTTTAGGCGCCATCGCAGGCTGGTTTTTAGCGCCCATCCTGGTGCCCCTTCTTGCGCCTGGTTTTTCTAAAGGGGTGCTGGATTTGGCAGTTTATCTCACCCGGATCATGATGCCCAAGATCGTCTTTTTAACTCTCTCGGGCCTTGCAACTGCCATTCTCCAGTCTTACCGCAAGTTCACAGCACCCTCCCTTGTGGGGGTTTCTTATAATTTGTTCATCATTGCCTTTACAGTTTTCCTTTCACCGAAGCTGGGCATAGTGGCCTTGGCATTGGGCACAGTTGCCGGCGGCATTAGCCAGTGGTTCTTTCAGCTGCCATCGGTTTGGTCTTTGGCCAGGCGCAGAAGGCGGGGTCTGCCTATAGGGGAGGTGGGAGGCAGCCCTAGACCAATCCCCGAGGCCCGCTTTCGTTTCATCTTAGATCTAGATGATCCCGCAGTGCGGCAGGTGGGAAAGCTCATCGTGCCTGTGCTTATTTCAGGGGCTTTAGGCCAGATCAATGCCATTGTGGACAGAAGCATGGCATCGAGCTTGCCAGCTGGCAGCATCGCAGCTCTCAGCTACAGCAACAGGCTCGTCAGCTTACCTCTGGGGATTTTCGTGGGTGCAGTGGCCACAGCCATCTATCCGGCACTTTCTTTGAGCTTTGCCAAAGGAAAGCTTGCTGAGTTCAAGCAAAGCCTCTCTGATGGGCTCAGGCTAGTGTCGCTGGTGATGGTTCCCGCTGCAATTGGGCTGATCGTTTTAGGCAAGCCCATTGTGCAGCTCCTCTTTGAGCGGGGCGCTTTCGACAGCCAGGCCACCGTCCTCACAAATCAGGCTTTGGTCTTTTACGCCTTGGGCATTGTGCCTTCTGCTTTTCACCTG
>LFTB01000009.1 GCA_001512905.1 Clostridia bacterium DTU084
CCTTTATTGATTTTTGCCAATACGGAATGGTGTGGCACCACAGAATCCTGATCCTGTCACTGCTTTTTTCCATCTTTTCAGCATCAGCTAAAAGCAGTGCAAAATATTTCTCTGCTTCCTCAGTCCCGCTGAGGACATGGGTAAAGAACAATTTGTACATTTCGGAAGTAGCGCTATTAGGTATGTACTTTACCGAAAGATCTTTGAGATACTCTTTGTAAAGCCTCCTGGAGCGGTTTTCTCTTCTTATCACTTCTTTTAGCTTGTCATAATCAAACTTTTTATTTGCCTGCTCTTCAATAAACGAGACAGCCTGTTTTAGCTGTTCTTCTACATATTTTATAGAATCCTCATCAATGCTTTTCGGAATATCAACAATAAACCGCGGTATTTTCCAGAAATCGGCCAGCTCCCTAAAAGTTATGGAGTTTGCATCACAAGCCATGGTGGTGTACATTACAAACTTCGGTTTCGGCAGAACTTTGGAAAAAGCAGCTCCCAGCAGGGCTTTATGATAGGAACATAACGTTTTGGGCATGCCTGCGTTTTCTATATAATCGATGAAGAAGCGTTCACAGTGTGCACCGTTTAAGAAGCCGGAAAATCCCTCGACAAATCCAGGCTTTATACCCACGGCATGCAGCAGTTCACAGGGGAAAAATATATTTACAACTGCTGAGTTTTCAGGATCCGAAAGGGAATAACGAATTAAGCTATTGCATACGACCGCTGAATATCTTTGGTAAGGAAGCAAGCGTTTTGCATGGCAGTACTTCGTATATAAGCCACTGAATGCGTAGCCGAATTTCAAGAGGTTTTGTGCTCTTTTTGGCTGTTTTTCTATATTGCTGCCTACAAGCTGCCCAAACTTTTTTAAGATGCGGCTCATCCCTCACGACTCCCAGCGAAAAAAATAAGCCAAAAGTTCCAAACAAAGAACGCGGCTTATAAAAATATTACACCAAATTCAGACGAAGTTCAAGCGACCTTTCCGCAGGCCGGCCGCACCATAATTAATAAACCCCAAGCTCAGCTTGGGGTTTCTCTGAGAGCGATGTTGATAATCAGCGTCCCCCATTTGGTCTCCAGAGGAAGCCTCAAGGTGGGGACAGTGTTCAGGCCTTCGGGAGGTGAGGTCAGTACTTGTGGTGGAGAGATATCGCACCTGTAGTTGCGCTCGAAAAGATTGCTCATGGCATTGCCGCTGATGATATTTGCGATCTCTGCCAATGCTGATGTGACAAAGCTGTCCAGCTCGTTGAACTCCATGCCGCTCATGATCTGGACCATTTTCAGGGCCATTTCTTCAGGAAAATGATAGGTAATGGTGCCTGTCAAATCGCCTGAAACTGAAAGCTGCACGATTACTTGGCTATCTGCTCCGTCAGCTTCCAGGACCCGCTTCAGGTCCAAATCAAGCATCAGCTTGAAAACCTGGATCGTTGCCTGATAGAAGGGATTTACGTATTCAGCCTTCATTGCTGTCACCTCCCAGGCTTTTTGCATAGCTGCCGATCTTCTGATCTTCCGATGCAACGTGGTTGATGAGCCAAGCCAACAGCTTCCCGGCAAGGCTCTGTACCAAGTCCTCTTGGTACCCCTCCTCTTCAAACTTTTGGGCAAAATTGTTGATCTCTTCCTTGAAACCAGCATGGATCCTCTGGTGCTCTGCAAGGCCTGGGTAATTTATCTTCTTCTGATACTCTTCCTCAGCGCGGAAGTGCACCACTACATATTCCTTCATGAACTCCATGGTTGACTTCACTTTCTCCTGCCGGTCCTCCCACTTGCCGGAAGAGCGCAGGTTGACAATGAAGTCTTCCACCCTGCGGAAGAGTTCCTGATGCTGTTTGTCGATCATGGACACGCCGATTCTGTACTTTTCTTTCCAGATCATCTCCCACTCCCCCATCTCTTTTTATAATTTTTCGGCACAATCTTGGCTTCTCTGAAGAGCTGCATAGAAAAAAAGAGAAAGGCCTGCACCATGCAGACCCATTTTTCAGCTCTCTTCAAAAAGCGCTTCCACAAACTCTTCAGGATCAAAGGGCCTCAGATCTTCTATTCCTTCGCCTACGCCAATGTACTTCACAGGCAGACCCAGCTCCTTTTGGATGGCAAGGACGATGCCGCCTTTGGCTGTGCCGTCCAGCTTCGCCAGGACCAAACCTGAAACGTCCACAGCCTGGTGGAAGAGCCTAGCCTGGGACAAACCGTTTTGGCCTGTTGTGGCGTCCAGAACCAAGAGCACCTCGTGGGGGGCGCCTGCTTGGGCTTTGCCCATGACCCTTTTTACCTTCTCCAGTTCTGCCATCAAGTTCACTTTGTTCTGCAGCCTGCCGGCAGTATCCACAAAGACTGTGTCTATGCCGCGGGATTTGGCTGCTGCGATGGCATCGAAAGCCACAGCAGCAGGATCGCTTCCTTCTTGATGGTGAATAAGCTGGGCACCTGCCCTCTCAGCCCAAATCTTCAGCTGCTCGATAGCTCCGGCGCGGAAGGTGTCTGCAGCTGCAAGCAGAACTTTCCTGCCCGCTTTTGCCTCTTTTGCTGCCAGCTTCCCTGCTGTGGTGGTCTTCCCAGCGCCGTTTACACCCACGATCATCACTACTGTCGGCTCGCCTGAAGCTTTTGCCAGCTCCCTGCTTCCCACTGAAAGCTGCCGGATCAGGAGCTCTTTGAGAAGGGGCAGCAGCTCTTCAGCCTCTTTGATTTTCCTTTCCTTCGCCTCTTCCCGCAGCTTCTCCACAAGCTCTAAACTGGCCTCAACTCCTGCATCAGCCTGAATGAGGATTGCTTCCAGATCTTCGTAGAGCTCTTCGTCAATTGGGCCTCTGCCCAAAATCGTCCCCAGCTGGGCTACCAGTCCCCTGCGGGTTTTACTGAGTCCTTCCTTTAAGCGATTCCACAACCCCATCTTCAAACCTCCTACAATGCTGCCTGATAGATAGCTTCCAGATCTTCTAAACTGCAAAAGCGAGGATTCACAGCCAAGTGTCCGCTTCCAGATGCATCTTTTGCCATGGCCGGAATCTCCTCAGCTGTCACTCCCAGCTGTCGCATTTTCGTTGGGCCGCCAAGTTCTGCGCTGAAATCCCTGATCACTTCTGCCAGATCTCCTTGCCTGCCGAAAGAAGCAAGGATCTTTTGGTATCTTTCCTGCGCAACGCTGAGGTTGAATTTCAAGCCTTGAGGAAGCAACACTGCCACAGCCAGACCGTGGGGAATGCCGAATCTAGCAGAAAGGGGCAGGGCCAAAGCGTGAACCACACCCAATCTCGTTTGGGAAAAAGCCAGGCCCGCAAGGTTGGCTGCCACCAGAACCTCCTCCATGGCACCGGGATCGTCTTGTCCCAAAACAACCTGCGGCAGCTTCCTGCCGATTATCTCAATTGCCTTGAGGGCTAACGGCTCGGTATAGACTGTGGAGGCTCGAGAGAGCACAGATTCAACAGCGTGGGTGAGGGCATCCAAACCTGCTGCCAGGCGCACTTTCCGCGGCGCTGTCATGGCCAAGGTTGGATCTAAAACTGCAAGCTCAGGAACGATCCGCTTGCTCCAGAGGAGAAATTTATATTGGCGCTCGGTGTCTGTGAGCACGCTGGAAGGCGTCACCTCGCTGCCTGTGCCGGCTGTGGTGGGGAGCGCAGCTACAGGCAGGGGCTGGTTGGGAAAACGTTCCGGCCCCTCGTATTCGGCCAGCGGCCCGGGATTTGCGGCCATCACAGCTATAGCTTTGCCCAAATCTATGGCGCTGCCTCCGCCGATGGCAACGATCCCGTCAGCATCGGGCGCATTTTCCTTCAGAAAGGCAGTCCCCTTCTCTACCAAATCCAAACTGGGATCAGGCGCTGCTTCGCAAAAAGAAACCGGTGTGATCCCTGCCTTTTTGAGGCTTGCTTCCACAGCCTCAACTGCCCCTGTGGCTTGGACATTACGGCCGGCCACAATCAGGGCACTGCGCCAGGACAAATATGTACCCAGCTTCTCGTGTTCCCCAGCTCCAACCACAACTCTGGTCTTTAAGGCAAATTCCATGTACCTTCCCTCCTGCTTGTTATCCTAAACATAATTTAACACGATCCTGCCCTGCTGTCTAGGCCGCACACTTTTTCTTCAGCCTCAGCATAAGCTGAAGAGAAGCGCAAGAAGGGAGAGGAGGACATGTTCGCCTGTAGCCGTGAATTTGCAGCAGGTATCCAGAAGGCTATCATGGGAGAGGCCGAGGCAATCATTTTTTACAGACAGCTTCTGCAGATGACACGAGAAAAGCAGGACAGGGAAATTATCAGCCAGATTCTCCGGGATGAAGAGGAGCACTACCGGAATTTTTCCAATCTCTATCAAAGCATCACAACTGGCAGGCAAGAGCTCAGGCCGCCCAAAAATGAGCAGCTGAAAAACTATGAGGAAGGCCTCTTTGCTGGTGTAATTGACGAAACTGAAGACGCAGATTTCTACAGCGAATTAATTGTGGCAACTACGGACCAGACCATTCGGGATCTGCTCTTTGGGATCGTAATCGATGAGCTGCGCCACGCATCCCTTTTGAACCTGCTCTTCGCCAAAGCCCATCATCGTTAATCGGAAAAAGAGCCATAGAAACAAAGAGAGCTGCCAGGTAGCAGCTCCCTTTGTTTTATTGTCATTTTAAGATGGCAGCTAAATCTTCCTCAGGAGTTGAGATTGGCCTGAGGCCAAATTTCTCTACCAAAATGGACAAGACGTTCTCTGAAGCAAAGGCAGGCAGCGACGGGCCGAGGTAAATGTTTTTGACGCCCAAGGCCAAGAGGGTCAGGAGAATAGCCACAGCCTTCTGCTCGTACCAGGAAAGGACCAGTGTGAGGGGCAGCTCGTTGATGCCGCACTCGAAGGCCTCTGCCAGGGCTGTTGCGATCCTGATGGCAGAGTAGGCATCGTTGCACTGGCCCACGTCCAACAGCCTCGGCAGTCCTGCCACTGTGCCGAATTCTTTCATGTTAAAGCGGTACTTGCCGCAGGCAAGGGTCAGGATGACGCAGTCCTCGGGTATGGCCTCAGCAAGCTCTGTGTAGTAGCTGCGGCCGGGCCTTGCGCCGTCACAGCCCCCTACCAGGAAGAAGTGCCGGATTTTGCCCCCTTTGACTGCATCTATAATTGCACCTGCGTGCGATAAAGTGGCAGCATGGCCGAAGCCAACAGTGGTTGTGCCCTCTTGCTCGTCTTTCTCCCATCCTCCCAGCTCCAAAGCTTTTTTGATGACAGGTGTGAAGTCCTTTTTCCCGTCCTTCTCCTCGATGTGAGCCACATCAGGCCAACCAACCGGACCTGTGGTGAAGATCCGATCCCTGTAAGACGGCCGGGGCCGCTGAATGCAGTTGGTGGTCATCAGGACGCAGCCTGGGATGTTGTCGAATTCCTTTTGCTGGTTCTGCCAGGCGCTTCCGTAGTTGCCCACCAAGTGCTTGAACTTCTTCAGTTCAGGATAACCGTGGGCAGGGAGCATCTCACCGTGGGTGTAGATGTTAATTCCTTTCCCCTCTGTCTGCTCCAGAAGCTGCCGCAGATCTTTCAGATCGTGGCCTGAGACGATGATAAAGGGGCCCTTTTTCTTGCCGCAGTACACCTCTGTTGGCTCTGGGTTGCCGTAGGTGCCGGTATTTGCTTTGTCCAAAAGCTCCATGCACAGGTAGTTGGTCCTGCCCAGCTCCATGAGGAGATCCAAAAGCTCCTCTGCAGATTTATCCAAATCCGTCAGGGCAGCCAAAGCCCTGATGGTGAAATTTGCAATCCTTTGATCTTCATAGCCCAAGACTTTAGCGTGGTGGGCATACGCTGCCATGCCTTTAAGGCCGTAGACCAGCATCTCCCGCAGGGAAAGGAGATCTTCAGGGAGTCCATCTGCCTTGATTCCAACTTTGCTGGCTACAGCTTGCAGCTCTTCACGGCTCTCGGACAAAACGAAACTGGCTGCCTCCGGCACTTGGTCTGTAATGCCCGAAAGTTCCTTGAGCTCATCTTTCACCTCTTGGGAAGTGCGCAGCAGCTTTGCGAACCTCTCATGGTCAAAGTTCACGTTGGTGAGGGTGGCAAACAGGCCTTCGAAAACGAAGTCCCGAGCCCCTTCCGGTACCTCTTTGCCCTGGGCTAGGAGCTCGTTTCCGTAAAAGCCTATGCCCTTGAGCTGGTAGATGAGCAGGTCCTGAAGCCCTGCCACCTCTGGGTCCTTGCCGCAAACCCCGAACTTTGTGCACCCTTTGCCGCCTACTGTCTGTTCACACTGGAAACAAAACATGCTCATTTTGCATCTCCTCCTAGATAGTTTGATCTGAAACAATATTGCCTTGGGTACCAATGACAACTTCCCGATATGGGATCTCTGCGCCTGCTGCTTCCATTGCAGCCCGCACAGCTCTCACTATGCCGCCGCAGCAGGGCACTTCCATCCGGACCACAGTGACGCTGGCAAGATCGTGATGAAGGAAAATTGCCGTAAGCTTTTCCAGATAAGCCTGCAGGTCATCCAGCTTCGGACAACCAATGGCCACGATCCGGCCGCTGATGAAATCCTGATGGAAATTGCCGTAAGCGTAAGCTGCGCAATCTGCAGCAATGAGCAGGTGGGCTCCCTGGAAAAAGGACGCTGCTGGGTTCAAAAGATGCAGCTGAACTGGCCACTGGCCCAGCTCCGAGGGAACATGTGCCCTGGCGCTGCTTTTTGGAGTAAACGTCCTGCTCAAAGTGCCGGGACAGCCGCAAGGGAGTTTTGCTTTGGCGCGCTCGGCCATTTTCTTTTTCACGAGCTCCTCATCGAAAGGCTTCGCCTCCCGCTCTTCTATGGTGATGGCGCCTGTTGGGCAGGCCGGCAGGCAGTCTCCCAAGCCGTCGCAGTATTCATCACCTACCAGGCGCGCTTTGCCGTCCACAAGCTCGATAGCCCCTTCATGACATGCATCAACGCAGAGGCCGCAGCCGTTGCACTTGTCTTGATCAATCATCACTATCTTTCGCTTCATAACCTCACCCCACCAAAATATTAATTACTTAGTACGTTGGTTATATTATAACCCCGATTTTTTCCTCTGTCAAGAGAAAAATGGAAAAAAATAACCCCGCCGAAGGCGGGGCTAAAACTCAGTTCATGAGGCCTGTTTGCACCAAAACAGAGCGAAGTTTTTTCTCTTCTTCAGGTGAGAGTTCCACAAGTGGCAGCCTTACCCCTCCTACACGCTGCCCAAGTATGTTCAAAGCTGCTTTCACAGGAATGGGGTTTGTGGTGATAAAGAGGGCTTTAAACAGAGGGCTCAGCTCTCTGTTGATCTGTTCTGCTGTTTCCACCTTGCCGCTGGCAAAGGCTTCGATCATTTCCTTCATTCGCCGCCCTACCAGGTGCGCAGCAACGCTGATCACCCCAACCCCGCCTAAAGCCATAATCGGAAGGGTGAGGCTGTCATCGCCGCTGTAGATGAGAAAGTCTGCTGGGCAGAGGCTGCGGATTGCAGCTACCTGGTTCAGATCGCCGCTGGCCTCTTTCACGGCAACGATGTTTTCGATCTCAGCGAGGCGTGCCAAGGTAGACGGCAGGATGTTCACGCCTGTGCGGCCGGGGATGTTGTAGATGATCACAGGCAGGGAAGTGCTTTCTGCTATCGCCCGGAAGTGCTGATACAGCCCTTCTTGTGGCGGCTTGTTGTAGTATGGGGCCACCAGCATGATTCCGTCTGCGCCGGCGCGCTGGGCGATGTCCGTCAGCTCGATGCTGGCGGCAGTATCGTATGAGCCTGTGCCTGCGACAACCGCTGCCTCACCCCCAACCGCTTCCACAACTACGTGAAAGAGTTTTTCCTTCTCGGACTTTGAAAGGGTAGGCGACTCCCCTGTGGTTCCAGAAACTACGATCCCATCCGAGCCTGATTTGGCGAGCCTCTTTGCCAAATTCGCCGCTGCTTGATAATCAACTTCACCGGTTTTGGTCATGGGAGTGACCATGGCAGTAAGGAGACGACCAAAGTCTACGCGCTCCAAGTCTAATCCCTCCTTAATTTATTGGCCCAGGCCGAATTTGCTGTGCAGCGCTTGGGTGGCACGGGCCAGGTCCTCGTGCCGCACCAGGCAGGAAATGCTGGTGTGGGAATCAGTAGTCTGGGCAATATGAATATCAGCTTCTGTCAAAGCCTCCACAACTTTTGCCATTACTCCAGGGACGCCGCGCATTCCTACACCAACTGCAGAAATTTTCGCGAATCCAGGGTTAACTTCAACTTCCACAGGCAGCTTCTCAAGGGCCATACCTGCTTTTTCAGCAAGGCTCTCTGCCACAATAAAGGAGATCAATTCAGGGGAAACGTTGATGAGATCCACGCTGATGTTGGCATCTGCCATGGCTTGGAAAACCTCAAGGCCCAGGCCGTGATTGAAGTCTTCCTGGGTGCGGACCTTGATCTGCGCCACGCCGTCAACGTAGGCTATGCCGGTTACAGGCCTGCCTGCTTCTTCCAGTCCCCTTTGGGGTGTGCTTTCGTCGCTGATGAGCGTTCCCGGCCCATCAAGGAAAGTAGATTTGATTTTCACAGGGATCCTTTCGCTCATGGCGATCTCCACAGCTCTGGGGTGGATCACCTTCGCTCCCAGGTGGGCCATCTCCAGTACTTCCTGGTAGGTAATCACACGCAGGCTCTTGGCGTCTGGCACGAGGCGGGGATCTGCTGTCATAATGCCGTCTACGTCTGTGTATATTTCCACAAGTTCCGCCTTCAAAGCTGCACCTAAAGCTGTGGCTGTGGTATCGCTGCCGCCTCTACCTAAAGTTGTGACCTCCCAGTCTTCAGTGCGGCCTTGGAAGCCGGCCACTACAGCGATCTTGCCTTTCTGCAGCGCCTCGATCACCTTCTGCGGTTCCACCCTGAGGATCCTGGCGCTGCCGAAATTGTCGTCTGTAATGATCCCTGCCCGCGCTCCAGTAAAAGCTGTTGCCTCGTGGCCGTTCACGTTGAGGGTCTGGGTAAGAACTGCAGCTGAAATCAGCTCGCCGCAGGACATGATGAGATCCAGTTCCTGAGGCGGAACTTCTCTCCCAATACTGCGCAGAAGGCCGATTAAGGTATCTGTGGCGTAGGGATCTCCTGTCCGGCCCATGGCTGAAACAACAACCACTACACTGTAGCCCTGCTCTTTTGCTTTAGCGATCTGACCTACAACCTGCTCCCGCACCTCTGGGGTTGCCACAGAGGTGCCGCCAAATTTCTGTACTAAAATCTTCAAATTCCTCTACCTTCTTTCGCAAGGACCTCGCCGATCTGCACGGCGTTGAGGGCAGCTCCTTTCCGGATCTGATCCCCTACAATCCAAAGGTTGAGCCCGTGGGGGACGGAAAGGTCCTTCCGGATCCTGCCCACGTAGACGTCATCTTCTCCCTCCAGCATCAGAGGCTGCGGATAGAGCATTTGCTCAGGATCATCAAGCACCTTGACCCCAGGTGCTTCTGCGAGGATCTGCCTGGCCTCATCTGGGCTCAAGGGCCGCTCCAGCTCAATGTTCACTGATTCGCTGTGGCAGCGGTAGACTGGCACCCGCACTGTGGTGGCAGTAACTGCAATATTCGGATCCATGATTTTGTGGGTTTCGTTCACCATTTTCCACTCTTCTTTGGTATAACCTTCCTCATCAAAGACATCTATATGCGGGAGCAGGTTGAAGGCGATGGGGTAGTGCTTTGGAAGGCTCCCTACAGGCAGCACTTTAGGCTCCACCTCCACTCCCTTGCAGCTCGCCTCCACCTGCTCGCGGAGCTCATCCATTCCCTCTTTGCCAGCACCAGAAACTGCCTGATAAGTGCTGACCACGATCCGCTTGATCCCTGCTGCCTTGTGCAGAGGCCACAGGGGAACCGCCATGATAATCGTTGAGCAGTTGGGGTTGGCAATGATCCCCTTGTGCTGAAAGATGGCCTCTTTGTTCACCTCGGGAACAACCAGCGGCACATCAGGGTCCATGCGAAAGGCGCTTGTGTTGTCGATTACCACAGCACCAGCGGCAACAGCCGCAGGTGCAAGCTCTTTGCTCACGCTACCCCCAGCGCAGAAAAAGGCGATGTCTACGTCAGCGAAACTTTCGGGAGTAGCTGCTTCGATTGTGTAGCTTATGCCTGCAACCTCAATTTCCTTGCCTGCAGAACGGGCTGAAGCAAGGGTTTTGATTTCTGCTGCCGGGAAGTTGCGCTCTTGGAGCAAACTGAGCAACTCCTGCCCGACCGCACCAGTTGCACCTAACACTGCCACATTATACTTTTTCATTCTTATTTTCTCCTTTCTGGCGCGGTCCCCACCTAACGAAGGACCGGCTGTAATTGTTGGCCTGAAAGAGCCAAGCAGGCGCTTTCAAACAGCAAATCCATGTGCGCTACCAGAGAATTTGCTTTTTTGGCTGGGTCATCCTGGGAAAAAGGGACAAAGTAAATGTTGGGCCGATTGAGAAGCTTTCCCAGCTGGACTGCATTGGCACCTAAAGCATCGTTTGTGGAGATTGCGATTAGGACTGGCTTGCTGTTGCGCAGCTGCGCTTTGGCAGCCATCAGCACAGCAGAATCTGTGATTCCAAGTGCCAATTTCGCCAGGGTATTTCCTGTACAGGGAGCGATAATCAACAAATCCAGCAGGGCCTTGGGCCCGATTGGTTCCACCTCTACAATGCTCTGCCAAGGTTCTTGGCCTGTGATCTGTTTTATCTCTTCCAACCAAGCTGCAGCTTTGCCAAAGCGGGTATCAGTCTGGGCAACAGCGCTGGAAACAATAGGCGTCACCTGTGCGCCTGCGTCTACCAGCTTTTTCAGCTGCGGCATTGTTTTGGCCAGAGTGCAGAACGAACCTGTGAGGGCAAAACCGATTTTCTTGCCCGTTAACATACTGGCACCTCCCACCAGGGCTAAGCCCGGGATTGGACCAGCCTCAAAAGGAGGGATGGAATCACTTCTGCCAGAATTTTTCCTGCTGTCACAGGCGCCACCTTGCCAGGCAGGCCAAGGGCTAAAATGGCTTCCCGGCCCAATTCTTTGGCTGCTGTAAAGTCTACGCCCCCAGGAGAAGACGCCAAGTCGATGATGAGCACATCTTCCCTGGTGTTTTTCAGCAGCTCTCGAGTTAAAACCAAAGCAGGGATGGTGTTGTAGATTAGTTCAAAGGAACTGATTTTTTCCTCCAGCTCATATAGACTGCATGTGGCAAGTCCCCAGGTTTTAGCCAAAGCCAGCTGACTTGGCCTTCTGGCTGCAACAGTGGTTTCCGCTCCCATGGCTGATAGGAGCCTAGCGAGTGCGCTGCCGCATCTGCCAAATCCCAAAACTGCACAGCTTGCGCCGGAAATTGTGATGGGGAGCTTTTCCATGGCCAGCTGCACTGCCCCTTCAGCTGTGGGAACCGCATTGAGTATTGCCAGCTCGTCTAATTCGCCAAGCTCCACAAGGTTCAGCTCTGCCTCCTGAACCCAGGCTTTCACTTTCGGCTTCGCCATTCCGATTAAAAACGGTGTGCCGGGTTTGGCCAATTTCAAAAGATCCCGAGAAAGCTGGATTTTCTCTCCTGTGGGCACAGCCACAACCGAGCCTTCCGGATCTGTATTGCTCATGGGAAGAATAACGCAGTCTGCAGCCTTCAGGGCGGTTTCGAGATCTACAGCAGTTGCGCCCTGGGTTTGGGGATAACCCACAAGCAAAAGCTGCCCTCCTGCCTCGATTAAGGCTTGAACCAGGATCTTTTCCCTCGCATCGCCGCCTACCACTGCGATTTTTAGCTCTTCAATGTTCATCGCATCCGCCTCCCTTTATGGGCTGATCCTGTTGTAATATATGATTTCAGCCCACAAGAGGTGCCTTTAGAGGAAATGTTCCAGGCCGTATACAATTCCCTCAGCTGTCAGGACTTTTCTGATCCCCAGAAGCACCCCAGGCATGAAAGAAGACCTGTCGATGGAGTCGTGGCGGATGGTTAAAGTCTGGCCAGGCAGGCCGAAGATCACTTCCTGGCTGGCCACAAAGCCCGGCATTCTCACGCTGTGGATGTGGATGCCAGAGAGTTCCCCCCCCCGGACGCCTTTGATCTTTTCCAGCTCTTCTGCAGTAGAGCTCCGGGGTTCTGCTCTGCCCTCCACAATCATCTCTGCAGTTTTGATGGCAGTACCAGATGGTGCATCGATCTTTTTGTCATGGTGGAGCTCTATGATCTCCACTGCAGGGAAATGGCGGCCTGCTTGCTTGGCAAATTCCATCATCAGCACAGCACCGATGGCAAAGTTTGGCGCAATTAAGCCCCCGATTCCCTGTTTGCGGGCCAACGCGTCCAGCTGCGCGATCTGCTCCGGATCCAGGCCTGTAGTGCCAAC
Organism: Clostridia bacterium DTU084; assembly: GCA_001512905.1. Lineage (GTDB taxonomy): Bacteria > Bacillota > DTU084 > DTU084 > DTU084 > DTU084. The sequence goes on from LFTB01000009.1 coordinate 12,352, forward strand.
AACCGGCCTTATTTTATGCTCCAGGATAATTTTAACGTTGGCAAATACGTCTTGAGGCCGGGTGAAATCAACCACAACCTGAGGTTTTTTCTCTGCAAGCATCTTGGCCAAATCCTGCTCCACCTTCACTTTGCCGTCTGCCACTACCTCTCCTTGGCTAAACAGATCCACCGCCCCGACAAGCTCCATATCGTCGGCGCCCTGGATCGCGCGCACTGTCTCCTGCCCCATTTTGCCTAATGCTCCCACCACGGCAACAGTAATCCGTTCCACAGCTATGCCTCCATTTTAAAAAATTGAAGGGTTGGCGCACCTCGCCAACCCAAGATAGCAGAAATCGGCAAGGTAGCGCTCCATGCAAGTACTTGCATCTTGCATGACAGTCGGCCGGCTATTAACCGTCCAACCAGCTCCAGTACCGGGACCTGTACTGAAACTTCGGCAGCGACCCCTTTCAACTGAGCGCACTGTCAGGTCCCTGACTTGCTCAGCCTACTCTTGGTAGCTGCGCCTCTACGCAACGCCTTCTATTTTCTCTATTCTCCTACAAAAAAACTGTATTGTCAAGCCTGGAGGGAATTTTTTTGCGGAGAACATGCTTGAACAGGGCTTTTCTCCTGCAGATTTTTCAGGCTGGACCAATAATTTCCAGTTTTTTCCACTTCTAATGGAAACTTTTTGCTGATATACTGGAAATAGAAACCAGTTTATAAAGCAGGATGTGATTTTATGCGAAGGAAACTTGTTCTCTTCCTACTCCTTCTCGCCATTTCCCAAATAGTCCACGCTTTGGAGGTGAAGCAGATCACCTTCGAGCAGGGGAAAATGCTCCAGCCTGTTTTGGCGCCGGGAAACAAAATGATCGCCTTCTTACAGGAGCAAAACGGCAAAACTTCCCTTTACCTCAAACCTTTCTCCGTAACTGGCGGCACCGCCCAGCCTGCGAGAAAAATCTACGAAACTTACGGAAAACCTCACCACCTCCAGTGGGTTCCCACAGGAAGTGGAGTTGCTTTTATCGAAAGCTCCCGGGCTGGCAATCCAGGCACTTTGACTGTGGTTGGCTTGGATGGAAAAGTGCAAAAGCTGCTCGCAGACGTTGAGCTCTTCGCCTTCCACGTTCAGGGTACAAAGCTGGTCTACAAAAAGAGCCGTGATCTACATATTCAGGATCTGAGAACAAAAAGCAGCAAGAAAATAATTACCGAAACTCTTTTCACAGTAACCAGTCTCGCCTGGCGCAGGGATGGAGTCATTACCTTTGCCAAAAAGCCCCTTTGGGGTTATCCCCAGCTTTGCTCAGTGGACGAAAACGGCAGGGAAAAGCTGCTTTTGAGCCTAACAGGCCACTCACAGATCACAGACCACCTTTGGTCTGACGATAACCGAACACTTGCCTTTTGCGATAAAAGCTCTAATCTATCCAGCCTGTGGATTCAAAATGAGGCAGGCAAGAGACTGATGATTGCTTCTGGTGACGTAGACCTTGCCGGCTGGTATGGAAAGGAGGCTCACTTTTTCACGAAAAAAGACAGCCAAGGCCGCAGTCAGATTTGGCTGGCAACCTTTGCCTCTGAACCAGAGCCGCCCAAGCACAGGCCTATTCCAGCGCCAGCAGAAGAGGAAATCTACTACCGCAATACTTTTGACAGGGAAGTAAACTGGGGGTCATACGATAAAACCAGAACGAGGGTTAAAAAAGGCGTTTTGGAAATTAAAGTGGACAAAAAGAACCAGGAGCTCAAGTTTCTGGCCCCTGTAACCATCCCCCAAGGAAACTACAGCGTCCAGCTTGAGCTTGAAAACCTGAAAAAAGAAGGCAGGGCAGGATTGGTCTTCAACTTTCAGGACTGGAATAACTTTTTCGTCTTGGAGGTTGAGCCGCAAAATAGAACATACCGCCTTTTACAGTATAAGAATAATCGCCGAACCAGCATAATCGGAGACACGAAAACCTCAGATCTCAATGCCAAAGGGAAAAACAAACTGCTCCTCCGCAAGCGGGGCAGTCAGGTGGAGATCTATTTAAATGACCGCTACCAGAGGCAGGCAGCGATCTCTTTCAGGGAAACTGCTGCAGAAGCTGGAATCTGGATTGCCTCTGGGAGCAAAACTCCTGTGGAGTTCGCCTTTGACAACTTCCAAATCAACCTTCCCAAAGGGTACCGGCCGCCTACAACTGGAGGAACAATCTTTTTTGATGACTTTTCCAACAGCAAAAGCGGCTGGAGTGCCGGCAATTTCCGGGAAGTCAGCGCGAATTACCACAACGGCACCTACCGCATCAGGATATACAATAGATATTCTGCATACGGCTTCCTTGCCCCGACCAGCATCAATACAGACAGCTATACAGTGGAAACGGAGCTGGACCTCGAGATCGCAAAGCAAGGCGAAGCGGGGCTCATTTTCAATTTCACAGATTGGAACAATTTCTTCCTGTTCCAGGTGAACCCCGTCCGGCGCAGCTACCAGGTTTACCGCTATCGGTCCGGCCGCAGGGAAACCCTCGCTGAGGGAAGGCTAGACCTCTACCGCAGTCAGAATAAACTGAAGGTAGTTGTGGAAAAAAGTGCTTTTTCCTTTTACTGCAATGAAAGGCTTCTCACAAAGAAAAGCAGCTCTACCCCCAGAAACCTCCAGGTGGGCCTTACAGCAGGTGCAGGGGACAGGACGCCTTTTGAAGTATCCTTTGATAATTTCAAGGTGACTGGCAGCGGCCAGCATCCAGGCTTTCAGCCTTTGGCTGTGCCAAACCAGAGAAACTGGTCTTTAATCTTTGTCTTTCAGCCGCCTGATGTCAACAAGGAGCTGACGCAGCCTGCGGCCCCTTCCCCAGTGGCAGTGGCAACTGTAGGATCTCCCAAGCCGCAAAAGACCGCATCAGGCGGCTTGAGCCTCTCTTTTTACCTTCCAAGCGGCAGCCTTCCTTTAGTTTCAAGCGGTGGTGACAGGTGGCTCTACGCTGTCTTCACAGACGACGAGGGAGATGTATACAGTTTCAGCGCTGAGCAAAGAGCTTCCGCAGAGGCAAAGCCTAATTCACTAGGCTTTGCCCTGGCTCTGCCCCTCGGGCGGACAGAAGCTTTCGGGGTAAGCCTCGATTTTTCCCTGCTCAGTTTCGACAATCCCATTTTAACGAGCAACGAGGCTGACCCCAAAGGTGCTGGGTACCTGTTGAACATAGCAGGAGGCGTGAATTTCACGCTGCCCCTCGGCGAACACTTGGAAGTGTCTTGCGGCCTTGGTCTGGGAAAGTACCTCCTCAACACACCCAACACCCTGGAGAAAGCGGGCTTTTGGGATGAAGGTTTTGCAGCAGGCTCCAGGGTCTATCCCCCAGGCACAACCATAAACCTCAGTGGCTGGTCCCAGCTGGCAGGTACGGCAAATTTTGGTTTCCGCTTTCGCTTCACCCCGAACCTGAGCCTCGCAGGACAGTACAGTTATTTGCCGGGCGGAAGGATCACTCAGTTCAAGTATTCTTTGGGCGGGCCTTTTGCTCACGAGATCAAGGCTGCTGAGAAGCCACATCCTGTGAATATCCAAGGGCAGTCAGCTTTAAGTTTGGGAGTTAGCGTTAACTTTTAATTGTGAAGGCAAAAGCCCTGAGCGGAGTCGCTCAGGGCTTTTTGATTGATGATGCTTTCCAAGCTATTTCATGCCTTAACTGCAGCGGGAATACCCGCAGGCTATACAGACAGCACAGCCATCCACATGCCGCATGTGAGAGCCGCACTCAGGACAAGCGCCTTGGAAGTTGAGGAGCTTGTCTTCAAGATCATCTGAAGCGCAAGCCTCGTCGTGTCCGGTGATGGTACTGGCAAGGACCCTGCCGATGGCATCCGGGCAGGAGCAAATTACCTCGCCAGATTGCCAGGCTGGAGACGGACAGCGGATGCCCCGCAGGTGTTTGGCAATGGCCTCCACTTTAACGCCAGCCCTCAGGGCAAGGGAAACAAGCCTGCTGATGGCTTCCGCCTGAGCTGCAGCGCAGCCGCCTGCTTTGCCGATCTGGGTGAAGACCTCGCAGAGGCCTTCATCGTCATAGTTTACTGTCACGTAGACGTTGCCGCAGCCTGTCTGCACTCTGTAGGTTGAGCCGTGGGTCACCTGAGGCCGCTTTCGAGGCAGGATGGTGTTTCTGCCTGAAGGCACCTCTTTGGGTTTGTCCTTTTTGGCAACCTCCAGGACCTGGCTCTCCCTGCTGCCGTCGCGATAGACTGTAACGCCCTTGCAGCCTGTCTGGTAAGCGAGGTGGTAGACTTCCCGCACATCTTCAACTGTGGCGCTGTTGGGCAGGTTAACTGTTTTGGAGACAGCATTGTCTGTTCCCTTCTGAAAAGCCGCCTGGATCTTAACGTGCCACAGCGGGTCCACGTCATGGGCTGTGACGAAAATTCTTTTCAGTTCCTGCGGGATCTCGTCGATGTGGGCAATAGAGCCCTCTGCAGCAACTCTCTCCATCAGCTCTTTGGAGTAGAGGCCGTACTGGCGGATCCTCTCGGCAAAGATAGGATGTACCTCCAGCAGCCGGTCCTGATCCAGGACGTTGCGCACGTAGCAGACTGCAAAAAGGGGCTCAATGCCGGATGAGCAGCCTGCAATGATGCTGATGGTGCCTGTAGGAGCCACTGTGGTAACTGTGGCATTGCGCAGGGCAGGATACTTGTCTGCGTAGATGCTCTCTGGAAAAGCAGGAAAACTGCCCCGTATTTCCCCTAATTCAACTGAAGCCTCTCTGCCCTCTTTTTGAATGAAGCACATGATTTTTTCTGCCAAGGCAACGGCCTCATCAGAATTGTAGGGGATGTTCAGCTGAATGAGCATGTCAGCAAAGCCCATCACCCCAAGGCCGATCTTGCGGCTCAGTTTGGTTTGTTTTTCAATTTGGGGCAGGGGGTATTGGTTCGCTTCAATTACATTATCTAAAAACCTCACCAGAATTCTCGTGGTGCGGGCCAGCTTGTCCCAGTCGATTTCGCCGTCGTCAGTTACCATTCGCGAGAGGTTGAGGGACGCCAGATTACAGCTTTCAAAGGGCAGAAGGGGCACCTCGCCGCAGGGGTTGGTGCCTTCGATCTCTCCAAGTTGTGGTGTGGGGTTATATTTGTTCACAGTATCGATGAAGACAACGCCGGGATCGCCGTTTTTCCAGGCCCCCTCTACGATGAGATCGAAGACCATTTTTGCTGACAGTGTTCCTGCCACCTCCCCTGTCCGGGGATTGACCAGCTCGTATTCTTCGTCCTTTACTAAAGCCTCCATGAACTTGTCTGTGAGGGCAACAGAAATGTTGAAATTGGTCAGCTCTTGCTCGTCGGTTTTAGCCTTGATGAATTCCAAAATATCAGGGTGATCCACCCGCAAGACGCCCATATTGGCACCCCTGCGTTTTCCGCCCTGGATCACAGCCTGTGTTGCAGAATTGAATACTTTCATGAAGGAAACAGGTCCGCTTGCCACACCGCCTGTGCTGGAGACCATGTCGTTTTTCGGCCTGAGCCGAGAGAAGGAAAAGCCTGTCCCTCCCCCGCTTTTATGGATCAGAGCTGCGTATTTGATAGCGTCGAAAATGGCCTCCATAGAGTCGTCCACAGGCAGCACAAAACAGGCAGAAAGCTGTCCCAATTCCCGGCCAGCGTTCATCAGGGTGGGAGAGTTGGGAAGAAAATCCAGGTTGCACATAAGCTCATAGAAAGTCTGAGCCAGCTGGTCTATTTCTTCCTGGGGCGTACCAAAACTCTCCTCCACCTGAGCTATGGCTTTTGCCACACGCATAAACAGCTCTTCAGGGGTTTCTATAATTTCGCCCTCATTATTGCGTTTGAGGTAGCGTCGTTCAAGTACTGTAAGCGCGTTATCTGTCAGCTTTAACATTCCCAACTCTCCTTATTTGCGTATCTGGCCTTCGCCATAAATTATGAATTTAGTTGTGGTCAGGGCTTTGAGCCCCATCGGACCCCGGGCATGTAGTTTTTGCGTGCTGATGCCTATTTCAGCTCCTAGGCCAAACTGGCCGCCGTCAGTGAACCTGGTTGAAGCATTCACGTACACAGCTGCTGCATCGATTTCCTCTAGAAATCTCCTGGCAGCTGAGTAGTCTTCTGTGACTATAGCCTCAGAGTGGCCAGTTGAGTACTGGTTAATGTGAGCCACAGCATCAGCAAAAGAAGGCACTACCCTGATCGCCAAAATATAGTCCAAATACTCTGTGGCCCAATCTTCTTCAGTTGCTGGCTTTGCCTGGGGAATCAACCGGCAAGTCTCAGGACAGCCCCGCAGCTCAACTTTATCCAGCAGCTGTTCAGCGAGTTTAGGCAGAAAAGCTTCTGCTATTTCTCCATGAACCAGCAGGGTTTCCATGGCATTGCAGACTCCAGGCCGCTGGATTTTGGCGTTTATGGCTATCTCCAAAGCCATTTGGAGGTCTGCTGCTTTGTCCACGTAAGTATGGCAGTTGCCAACTCCTGTTTCGATCACAGGCACAGTTGCCTCTTCCACCACGGTGCGGATGAGGCCTGCTCCTCCCCTGGGAATCACCACATCTATGGCATCGTGCATGCGGATTAGCTCCCGGACAAGTTTGCGGTCTGTATTCTGCACCACGCAAACGGCTTCTTTAGGCAAGCCAACTTCGGCAATGGCATCGCAGATCACGTTGCCGATGGCAATATTGGAGCGGATAGCCTCTGAACCTCCCCGCAGAACCACGCTGTTTCCAGCTTTGAGGCAGAGCCCTGCTGCATCTGCAGTAACATTAGGCCGCGCTTCATAAATCATGGCCACCACACCAAGGGGCACCCGGACGAGGCCAACCTGCAGGTCATTGGGCCGCTTCCACATCCCCTCAACTTCCCCTACAGGGTCAGGGAGGGCAGCCACCTCTTCAAGTCCCTTGGCCAAGCCTTCCACACGATCTTGGTTTAAGGCCAATCTGTCTAAAAGGGCCTTGCTCAGCCCCCGCTCTCTGCCTTGGTCTAGATCTTCTCTGTTGGCAGCGAGGACCTCGTCAGCACGCTCTCGCAAAGCCTTTGCCATAGCCAGCAGGGCTGCGTTTTTTTTGCTGCTGGACAATACACGCAGCTTTCTCGCTGCCTCTTTGGCCGCGAGAACCTGCCTTCTCAAATCCTCAGTCATTTGAATCCCACCTTTGCCTAAAGTAGCACCAGATTATCGCGGTGAATGGCTTCGTCGTAACCGCGATAGCCCAAGACAGCTTCGATCTGGTTGGATTTCAAGCCTTTGATTTTCTTCAGTTCAGAAGCGTCGTAATTGACCAAGCCCCTTGCGAACTCTCTCCCGGCAGATCCGCAGATGGACACCAGATCCCCGGCAGAAAACTCCCCTTCACAGCCAACAATTCCTGAGGGCAGAAGGCTTTTGCCGCGTTCGCGCAGAGCGTCTTCAGCTCCCTCATCCACAATGACTTTGCCGCAGACCGGCGGATTGAAAGCAAGCCACATTTTGCGGCCAGCCAAAGGCTCCTGGGGGAGGAAAATGGTCCCTGGGCACTGGCCGGAAAGAACCTTGGCAAGATTCCCCTCCCTGCCGCCGTGGACGATTGCCATGGCAGCGCCGCTTTTGGTGGCAATGCGCGCAGCTGCGAGCTTGGTCTGCATGCCGCCAGTGCCAAAGGTGCTGCCTGCTTGTCCTGCCAGCTGTTCTATCTCAGGGGTGATCTCCTCGATGACATCGATTTTCTTTGCTGCTGGATCCAGCCTGGGATCTGCTGTGTAAAGCCCTTCTACGTCAGAGAGGATCACAAGCAGGTCTGCGCCGATTAGAGCTGTGATGTTGGCTGCCAGTGTATCGTTATCGCCGATCTTGATCTCGTCCACTGCCACTGTGTCGTTTTCATTGACAATAGGGATTACCTCATAACTGAACAGAGTGTCCAGGGCGTTTTTCGCGTTTAGATAGCGCTGTCTGTCCCCCAGATCCGCCCGGGTAAGCAGGATCTGGGCCACGATCTTTCCCTGTTCTGTGAAAAACTTTTCGTAAATCTGCATCAAAAGACCCTGCCCAACTGCAGCTGCTGCTTGTTTGGCAGGGATGGTTGTTGGTTTGTGAGTCAGGCCAAGTCTGGCAGAGCCAATGCCTATAGCCCCTGAGGTTACCAGAAGAACTTCTCTCCCCTTGGCCGCTGCAACAATTTCCCGAACCAGTGTTGCGATTCTCTCCAAATTTAACTTTCCAGAAGGATGCGTGATGGTGCTGGTGCCTACCTTCACTACAATCCTTTTGGAATTCTGTAGCTGTCTTTGCCATTTCTCTTTCAAGGTATTCTCTCCCACTACACTTCTGATACAATAGTTCAATGCCAAAAAAGCAGCTTTGTTTCAGTCGAAAATTATCGAGCCGCCCTTTGCCATGACCTCTCTCAGCTTTTGCGTTGAAATCTCCGCCACAGGAAGAGCTGAATCCAAAGCCAAAAAGGCTGCCACTCCTGCCGCTTCTCCCAACTGATTTAAGTTTACCATTACCCTTACGGCTCCGAAAGCGCCAGGATCTGCATCGATCATCCGGCCGCAGAAGAGGACGTTTTCGAATTTTGGGGGAACCAAACAGCGATAGGGGATCTGGTAGTAGGTTGGGCTGTCAGCCGTCTCTTCCCGCCACCTGCTGACTGCCTTTTTTCCGTGGCGGATCACCTCCTGGGTGCCGTCCAAGTACTTAAAGGTGATCCCCTTGCAGTCTGCGTGGTGAATATCCACGCGATAACTGCCGTAGGCAACAGCATCGTGGAATTTGGTCCCGCTGAGGAGATCCCTTTCAGTGAGCTGATACTCTGCTTTGATATGTCTTGTCTCCCTAATGCCGATGGCAGCAGGCAGGCTGACAAGAGCCAAGACATCCTCCGGGCCGTATTTCCGCGCCAGATCCATAAGAGCCCGTACTTGCCTCCTGCCTTCAATTTCGCTGTAGGTAAGCTGCGCTGCATCAGCGCAGTCCACATTGAAAACGTGGGTTTCAGCGTGCATGAAGGTATTGGGCATACCCGGCACGAAGGTGCGCCAGCCCCAATCTTCAGCGAGGCCGAACTCTTCCCCCTTCTCTGCTATGGCCTTCTGCCAGCCAAAGCCGTGCAGCTTCTCGCCGTAATAAAGTTTTGCGCAAGAGGTGGGCGGCTGGATTGCTTCTGCATAAAAGTGCTCAAGGCCGAGGTGATAGCACAGGTCGCCGTCGCCTGTGGCATCGATGAACACTTTGGCTGCAATTGCCTGCCGTCCTGATTTATTCTCAATGATCACAGCTTTAACCCTGTCCCCCTCAACCACAGGCGCTGCGTAGAAGGAGTGGAGGTAGGGCTTTACTTTGCTTTCTGTGATCAATTGATCCAGTTCGATTTTAAGTTCTTCTGTGTTTAAATTGAAAGCACTGGATGGTGAGTTTGAATTTTTCCGCACTGCAGAGCGCTTTTCCAGGCGCTCCACAACTTCTTCTGTGAGCCCGGAAATGATCTGCTTTTTAAATTCAGCGTCGTACAGGCTGTGCCAGATGTTAACCAGGCCTAAAGTTGCAACCCCACCGAAGCAGTTCTGCTTCTCGATAATCACAACCTTGGCGCCGAGTCTTGCCGCCCGCACTGCAGCAAAAACTCCAGTGCAGCTTCCGCCTAGGACACAAACATCTGCTTCATCAACGATGGGGATATGTTTTCCAGGCTCGTAGATGGTTTTCATTCTGCTCTCCCTTTGTGTTATTTGCAGAGCTCTAACACGAGCTTTTCCAGTACAAAATTAGCATCTTGGCTTCTCTTCAAGGCTGAATCTGCCTCAAAGAGGGCTTTGAAAATATCTTCCCTGGCCTGCCACCGAAAGCCTTGTGCCTGCTGCTCGCATTTTTTCAGCTCGTAGGGATGAAGGCCCAGCTCTCGCAGCCTCTGTCTGTTGCCGGCCAAAGCCTTGATCCTGAAAATGTTGCGCATCTGTCTTGTTATCATGGCAAGCAGGCCCAAAGGTTCTGCGCCCTCTGAGAGCATGCGTTCGAGAAAAGTGAGGGCTGTCTTGGTCTGCCTTTTGCCGATGGCGTCTACCAGGCTGAAAATGTCCAGCTCATCTGCCTGCCAGCTGATGACCTCGAGATCTTTTTGGGTTGGCTGTGAATTTTCCGGTCCCAGATAGGTTGCGAGTTTCGCCAGTTCTTGATCCAAAAGGCGCAGATCGTTTCCCATCAGCCTCAACAAAATAGCTTCGACCTCTGCTGAAAGCTTGAGGTGGTATTTTGTCCTGGCGTGCTGCCTCAGCCAGCTGGAAAGGTCTTTCCCTGAGAGCCTGGGAAATTCCTGGACCTTCCCCGCCTTTTTGATTTGCTGATAAACGCGGGTTCGCTGGTCGATTTTCTCTGCCCAGAGGATCAAGGTTGATTGTGGAGGCCAGCTGTCTAAAAGGGGCAGAAGCTCTTCTTGGTCTTCTTTTTTCCAAAGGTGAAAATGGCGTACCAAGACTACCTTCTGTCCGCTGCCAAAGGCAGGGGTGAGGACAGCGCCTCTCACTTCCCTGCCTTTGCTTTCTGCTGCCAAATAGACCTGGTAATTAAAGGCATTCCTGCCAGCTGGCAGTGTTTCGGTGATCAGCTTCTGTACTTCCTCTTCGATTAAAAACTGCTCTTCACCGAAAAACAGGTAAATGGGTTTCATCACTACTCTTTGTTGGCTTCTTCAATGATTTTCTCTGCAATTTGGGCAGGTACTTCTTCGTAATGGTCAAATTCCAGGGTAAAGGAGCCGCGGCCCTGGGTCATGGAACGCAGATCGATGGCGTAGCGGAACATCTCTGCCTGAGGTGCCTGGGCTCTGATCACCTGCACTTTGCCCTCTGGCTCCATCCCTAAAATCCTGCCCCGCTTTTTGTTCATGTCGCCGATAATGTCTCCCATGAATTCCTCTGGCACCCTGATCTCTACATTCATAATGGGTTCCAGGAGAATTGGTTTTGCATCCATAAAGCCTTTCTTGAAGGCCATGGAGGCTGCGATCTTAAAGGCCATTTCTGAAGAATCCACAGGGTGGTATGAACCGTCGTAGAGGGTGACCTTAACGTCCACTACAGGGTAGCCGGCCAAAATTCCTTCCGCCATGGTCTCCCGGACGCCTTTCTCTACCGCCGGGACATATTGTTTGGGCACAACGCCGCCGAAGATCTTATCTACAAACTCGAACTCTTCGCCTGGCGCCAAAGGCTCAAGCTCCAGCCAAACGTGGCCGTACTGGCCTCTGCCGCCTGATTGCTTTTTGTGCTTTCCTTCCACCTTCGCTGTGCCGCGAATGGTTTCTCTGTAAGGGACTTTAGGATCTGTGAGCTCCACCTGCACTCCGAATTTTTTCTGCATGCGGCTTACCAGAATCTCAAGATGCAGCTCGCCCATGCCGCTGACCAGAAGCTGTCTGGTTTCAGCCCTGCGCTCCATCTTAATGGTTGGATCCTCTTCCAGTAGCCTGGCAAGGCCGCCGGCGATTTTATCCTCATCGCCTTTTGCTTTAGGCTCGATGGCCATGGTCAGCACGGGATTGGGAAGATCGATTCCAGGAAGCACTGTTTGAGAACCTTTTTCTGCAAGGGTGTCGCCAGTTACAGTGACAGCTAATTTGGCGACAGCACCAATATCTCCTGCCACAATCTCAGAGGTGGGCTGCTGCTCTTTGCCTTTTTGGATAAACAGCTGGCCGATCCGCTCGTCAGCTTTCTGGCTGGTGTTGTACACATGGCTGTCTGAGCGCAGCGTGCCGCTGAAGACCTTGAAGAAGGTGAGTTTGCCCACAAAGGGGTCTGCGGTTGTCTTAAACACCAGAGCAGCTAAAGGATCGTCTGGCTTGCAGCCTGCATCTAATGGAGAGGGCACGTAAGCGACCAATGCATCCAAAAGCTCTTCGCACCCAACCTCTGTAGAGGCCGAGCCGCATAAGACAGGAATCACATCACCTTGTTTGGTGCCCACAGCCACAGCCTTGGCAATTTCTTCCGGTGCGATGTCCTCTCCGCCCAGGTAGCGCTCGAGGAGATCTTCGTCTGTCACTGCCACAGCTTCCATGAGCTCCTCGCGCAAGGTTTCGATGTCCCCTTCCAGCTCTGCTGGCACTGGAACCTCTGTGCGCTTTCCGCCTTCGTATTTGTATGCTTTCATAGTGATCAGATCAACTACCCCTGAAAAATCAGCTTCCTGGCCAAGGGGCAGCTGCAGTGCAACAATTGATGTGCCGAACTTATCCTTCAAGCTGGCGAGAACCTTGCTGAAATCTGCGTTTTCCTGATCCATTTTATTGACAAAAATCATTTTGGGCAGATCTTCGGCATAGTCCCAAACCTTTTCCGTTCCCACCTCAACACCGGCAGTGGCGCTGACCAATACCAGCGCTAATTCCGCTACCCGCAGGGCTTCTTTAACTTCTCCCTCGAAATCGAAGAAGCCAGGGGCGTCAAGGATGTTCAGTTTATGGTTTTTCCATTCGCACGGCACAATGCTGGTGCTAATGGAAATCTGGCGCTTAATCTCTTCAGCATCATAGTCAGAGACAGTGTTGCCGTCCTCTACCCTACCCCGTCTGGAACTGCCGCCAGTTTTAAAGAGGAGGGTTTCCACAAGCGAGGTTTTGCCGACTCCTCCGTGGCCCACAAGTGCAAGATTTCGAATTTGTTCCGCTTGGTATTTCTTCAACTTGTAATCCCCCTTTGTTATCTATAATGAGCTGAAAGCATAGCTTACACAAGAATAACATGTATAGAATGTTTCCCAGGTGGATATGCTTACAGTAGCCGGTGGAGAAAGGCAATCTTCTGCGGTCGGTTGCACCTCCCCGGCTATTTGTTTGTTAAACGATATGTCTCTTGCGCAATCATCAGCTCTTCGTTTGTTGGCACAACCATGATTGCAACTTTTGATTCCGGTTTGCTGATAATTCCTTCTTTCCCCGGCAGGTTTTCGTTTTTCTCAGGGTCGATGAGGAAACCTAAAGGTTTTAGCCACTGGCAGACGCTGCTTCGCACCTTTGGCATGTTTTCCCCGATTCCTGCGGTAAAGATGATCCCGTCTACCCCTCCCATCACTGCCATGTAAGCGCCGATGTATTTCACAACCCGATAACAGAATATCTCAAAAGCAAGCTGAGCTCTGGGATTGCCCCGCAGCCTTGCAGCTTCGATGTCCCTCATATCGCTGCCCACGCCGCTGACCCCCAAAAGACCTGACTCTTTATTCAAGAGCTCATCTATCTGCTGGGGTGTCTTGCCCAGTTTTTCGCATAAGACAGGAACTACAGCCGGATCTAAATCTCCACAGCGGGTGCCCATGGTGAGGCCTTCAAGAGGTGTAAAGCCCG
>LFTB01000100.1:0-12257 GCA_001512905.1 Clostridia bacterium DTU084
TTTACAGGCGAGGGCTTTACTGAAAAAAACATTAGGCACTGTGTAAATTCGGTTTCCCTCCACTTCACACCCAGAAAGCTGCAGCCTGGAGAAAAAGGAATTGCGGTGCTGGGTGGGGGATGTTTTTGGTGCACAGAGGCTGCATTCAATGAAGTGAGGGGAGTGGAGAAAGTCGTTTCAGGTTATGCTGGCGGCAGCACAGCCAATCCCAGCTATGAAGAGGTCTGCAGGGGCGATACAGGCCATGCAGAAGTTGTGAAGATCGTCTATGATCCTGAAGAGGTAAGCTTCAGGCAGCTGCTGAAAGTTTTTTTCGCCATTCACAACCCAACCACACCAAACCGTCAGGGGAACGATGTGGGCTCCCAATACCGCTCTGTGATCTTCTATACAACCTGGGAGCAGAAAGAAGAAAGCCAGGAGATGATAGAAGAATTAACTGCGGAAAAGGCTTTTGAGCAGCCAATTGTCACAGAGCTGGAGCCGCTTCTGCATTTTTATCCTGCCGAGAGCTACCACCAAGACTACTTCCGCAAGAATCCTCACCAAGCCTACTGCAGATTCCAGATCGCTCCGAAAGTTGCTAAAGTCAAGGAGCTGGACCTCTCTTAATTATCTGCAAGGAGGCGCATTTTATAATGGAACATAGGAATTCCATTTCCCCGAACAGCTGTATTTCTGCCGGTGAGTCCTTAAGAAAAATATAGGCTATGCAACTATAAAGCGCACTTAAACAGGGTTCTGTTTCCTTCTGCTGAGGAGCAGCTTCCGGAAAACCAAGATTTTTTCTTTGAAGAATTTCGTTTCTCCCTGGAAGACATCCAAAGCTCCTTGGATTTCTTCACACATTACGCCGAGCCCCTTTAGAAGTACCTAATCAAAAGACCCAGGAGGTCTTCCGAGGGCTGAGGAAAATCAGGTTTTTTCGAAAGTCCAAGATCAGATCGAAGGACACCTACTTGTTTCTTTTTAGATTTGGGATGGAAGTTCATGACCACCGGCCAAATAAAAAGATTTTGCAACTGCCTTCAAATTAGCTTTTGGTCGCATACTGACACAACAAAAAGAGCTCTGTTAGCGTCAGGCATCTGGCCTAACAGAGCTCTTTTCTTATTTCGTGAAGACGTGGTTGCCAATCCGGACAGTTACCTGCCTTGACTGAAAAAATTGAAGCCCTGCTCTTGAAGAAAGCTTGGGATTGTAGAAGAAAAGGGCGCCCCTCGATGGATCCTGCCCTGAAAGTGCGGCTTTGGCTGCTCGAATGGCGCTTTCTGTCGGCTTGCGGTTGATAGTCCCGTTGCTCACAGGAGTGAACTGTCCAGGCTGATAAATCACAGCGCGGATGGAATTGGGAAACAGGGGGCTTTTCACCCTGTTGAGCACAACAGCACCTACAGCCACCTGTCCGAGGTATGGCTCCCCTCTGGCCTCAGCGCTGATTAGCCTGGCAAGAAGCATTAAATCCTCTTGGTTCCACGGCTCCTGCGGCTTTTTGGGCGGCTCTTTGGGTTTAGGCGGGGGCTGCTGTGGTTTTGGCGGCTCTTCTGGGGCAGGAGGCGCCAGAAGGGAGTCTAGGTCCACAAGCACCGATACTGTGGCAGCAGCATCGCTGCTGCTTGCCGACAGATCAACTGCCAGCCGCCAGGTGCGGTTTTCTGTCAAGTTAACCTCAAGGCCCGCTATAAGCTGCGGGCTGGTCAATTGTCTGCCCTGCAGGGAAAACTCTGCTCCTATGTAGGGAACGATCTTTTTATCATCATCGCCCCTGACCAGCGGCGCAATTTTCAGTTTTGGATCCTGCGCCGTAGGCCAGGTGAGGTCCACGCCGATATGTTCTGAAAGCCAGGCTCTGGCTTTCGCTCTGGTTTCAGATTCTGAAGGGTTATGTTCTACACCTGCAAGCAATTCGGCACTAGCGGGAAAGCAAAAACCTAAGAGCAACAAACATAGCAGAAAGCCACGAACGTTTTTGTGCATTTTAAGACCTCTCTTACAATAGCTGCGTAAATGATCATTTCGCTGGCTGGAAGTAAAATTCCTGCTAAAAGCCACGGAAGGGCTGAAGAAGCAATTTTTTATTATTTTTTGACAGGGTAAAGCCAGGCGCTTTATTGAGAATTTTTTCCATAAAAGAAGAATTTTGTAGGCTAGTGTCGAATAAATGTTAACTAGATGTAAATTTCCTTTTTTTAGGGTGATCGAATCGGCCAACATAATTTTCTATAAGACCTTGTTATCATATTGACAGACAATTGAAAAAATGAATAATCGAAAAGGGCAAATCAGTCGAAAGGCTGAGACGCAAAGCTGCGGGCCTAATGCCTATTTATAATAGGCGATGGTAGCCGGGTTGCCGAAATTAAAAGTATAAGTATAAGTATAGATCTATACTTTTATACTTTTGAGGCAACCACCGTTGCCTTTTATTTTTATCTAGGAGGTGTTTTCATGGAGTGGACAAGCAGGGTTCTGGCTCAGGCTCTTGACGGGCTTTCCCTCCGCCACAGAGTGTTAGCAAATAATTTTGCTAATGTGAACACACCTAGTTTTAAACGGTCAGATGTAAATTTCGAAAGTGCCATGAAAGAGTTTTTGACAGGGGGTACCACAAAAGCAGAATTCAAGGTAGTGGCAGATAATTCTACAACCATGCGCAACGACGACAACAATGTGGATCCGGAACAGGAACTGGCCAAGCTCACTGCCAATGCTATTCTCTACAAGGCCTTGGCAGAGCAGATCAATCGGAAGTTCGGACAATTGAGAATGGTGGTCAGGGAGGGTAGATAATTATGGGTTTGTGGAGTGCTATCCAGACAAGTGCTTCTGCTCTCACAGCTGAGAGGCTGAGAATGGACTTGATTGCCAACAACATTGCCAATGTCAACACCACAAGAACCCCGGAAGGAGGACCTTTCAGGAGACAATTGGCTCTGTTTGCTTCCCGTAAAGGGCCTGATCCCAAAGTGGGACAAGGCGTAAGAGTGGTGGGAATCACTGAGAGTAACGAGCCGCCGAGACTAGTCTACGATCCTGGTCATCCTGATGCCAATGCAGAGGGCTACGTGGCCATGCCTAATGTGAACATAGTCACTGAAATGGTGGATCTGATCACAGCCTCCCGTGCTTACGAGGCGAATGTCATGGCTATCAACGCTGCCAAAGAAATGGCAGCCAAGGCTCTGGAGATCGGTAGGTACTAGTACTTTTTGCCTATAAGTGTATAGTAGTGTCGACTAGGCCGGACTAGGAGGAGCTGAGTTGGATGAAGATAACCCCTATTCTACCTTTGCAAACCATACAAGGTGAGAAGAAGGTTCAGGACACCGTTAATTTCGGGGAAATCCTCAAAGAAATGTTAGCGCAGGTAAACAGGATGCAGCTGGAAGCAGACCAGGCCACCATCCAGTTGGCTCGAGGCGATGATATTGATCTCCACAAAGTGATGATCCTTGGCACCAGGGCGAATTTGGCCTTAGAAACAACCATGGCAATTCGCAACAAACTTCTAGATGCCTACCAAGAGATCATGCGCATGCAAGTCTAGGAAATGATGAACTAGGATGGTGAAGCTAGCATGGGAGGTCTGAGTCGTCTGCAGGAACGCTTTGGCGAGCTTTGGCAGGGCCTTACCAAAACAAAAAAACTCACTCTTGTTTCAGCTGCAGTAGCTACGTTGGTCTTTCTGCTCATTGCTGCATATTGGTTTGGCCAACCTAAATACGCTACGCTCTTTAGCGATTTGGCTGCAGATGACGCAGGAGAGATCATCGCTAAGCTAAAAGAGGATGGAATCCCCTACCAGCTGCAGGATGGCGGCAGGACCATCCTGATTCCCCAGGACAAGGTCTACGAAACCCGCTTGAACCTTGCAGCTTCAGGCATGCCCCAAGGCGGCACAGTTGGTTTTGAACTTTTCAACCAAAGCCAGTTGGGGAGCACAGATTTCGATCGGCAGTTGAAGTATAACTGGGCACTGCAGGGAGAGCTTGTCCGCACCATTCGGCAGCTGAATGAAATTGCAGATGCCCGGGTACATATTGTGCAGACTGGCCAGTCCCTCTTTGTGGAGGAGGAGCAGCCTGCCACTGCCTCGGTTTTTCTGAAAGTGAAGCCAATGAAAAGCCTGGAAAAGGAGCAGATCCAGGCCATTGCGAACCTGGTGGCAGGCAGCGTCAAGGGGTTGAAGCCCGAGAACGTCACCATTTTGGACCAATACGGCAGGCTTCTTTCCGAGGAAATAGATCTGGGCTCAGATCCCTTCAAAAACAAAGCTGTGGCAGGCCAGCTGGAACTGAAGCGCAATTACGAACGGGAACTGGAGCGGAGCATCCAATCCATGCTGGAGCGGGTCTACGGCCCAGGAAAAGCCGTAGCCCGGGTGAACGCAGAATTGGACTTCGACTGGTCTGAGTCTAATCTGGAAACATACGAGCCGGCTGCAGGCACAACCTCAGGCCTTGTGAGAAGCGAAGACGAACGGGAAGAGATCTTCCAGGGCCAAGGTTCTGCCCCTGGGGGACCGGCAGGCGTGGCTTCCAACGTTCCCGGCTACGTTGCCGAAGATGAAGGCACTTCCAATTACGAGAAAAGAGAACGCTCTACCCAGTACGAGCTGAACAGGCGGCAGGAGAAGCTGGTCACAGCTCCAGGTCAGGTAAAGAGGCTCTCAGCCACTGTTTGGGTAGATGGCAACCTTACACCCAGACAGCAAACCCAGATTCAGGAAGCGGTCCAGGCAACCATAGGATTCCAGGAAGAGCGGGGAGATCAAGTCGCCATCCAGACCATGCCCTTTGACCGTTCCTGGATGGAAGAGTTTCCAGAGCAGCAGGCCCCGGCTCTTTCAACTGCTGTCATTTTGCTTCTCTGCCTGATTCCCTTCCTGCTCTACCTGCTGTATCGCCTGCTCAGAGGAAAGAAGCCTGAGGAGGAAAGAGGATTTCTCCTGGAACCTGACGCTGAGCTGGCAGCTGCTGAGGTAGCAGACGAGGAAGAGGAAATCTCAACCAAGCACGATCAGCTGGCGGAAATCGAGCGGATAGCCAGGCAGCAGCCGAAAGAAGTGGCCAAACTCATTGAAACCTGGCTGCACGAGGAATAAGGAGGTAGGACAGTGGCGAGAAGCGGACCATTAACCGGCCGGCAAAAAGCCGCGATCCTCTTGATTAGCCTGGGTCCGGAGCTTTCGGCCAAGATTTTCCAGCACCTGGAAGAAGATGATATAGAACAGCTGACAATGGAGATCGCCAACCTCCGCCAGGTAGATCCCAAGCGGCGGGATGAGGTGCTAGCGGAGTTCTCCCAGCTTCTGCAGGCACATGAGTACATCACTTTGGGGGGCATCAACTATGCCCGGCAAGTGCTTGAAGCAGCACTTGGGGAAGAAAAAGCTCATGAGATCATCGGCAGGCTCACAGCCTCCCTGCAGGTGAGGCCCTTTGATTTCGCACGGAAAACAGATCCGTCGCAGCTTGCAAACTTCATTCAAAATGAACACCCCCAGACCATAGCTTTGATTTTGGCCTATCTGGATCCCAATCAGGCGGGGATTGTCCTCTCCAGCCTGCCAGCAGATAAACAAGTGGAAGTTACCCAAAGACTGGCCACCATGAACCACACTCTACCCGAGGTTTTGTTTGAGGTAGAGGGAGTTTTGGAGAAAAAACTGGCCAACTTTGTCACTCAAGAATACACAGAAGCTGGCGGTTTGGAATCAGTGGTGGAAGTCCTCAACCGAGTGGACCGCGGGACCGAGCGCACCATTATGGAAGGCCTGGAAGAATTGGACGCAGAGCTGGCCGACGAGATCAAAAAGCGGATGTTCATGTTCGAAGATCTGGTCACCCTCGACGACCGCGCAGTGCAGTTGGTTCTGCGGGAGGTGGACAACAGAGAGCTGGCCCTGGCCTTGAAGATGGCAAGCTCCGAGGTTGCCCAGAAGATTTACCGCAATATGTCCAAGCGGGCTGCTGAAATGCTGCAGGAAGATCTTCAGTACCTCGGCCCTGTGCGCCTGAGGGATGTAGAAGAGGCCCAGCAGAAGATCGTAAACGTAGTCCGGAGGCTGGAAGAGGCAGGAGAGATCATCGTGGCCAGGGGAGGGGAGGAGAAAATTATTGTCTAAGGTGTTAAAGCGCCCCAGCCTCTCCAATACCCCATATTATATCCAGCCCCCTCTTCCCTCCGAGCCCCCAGCCGCGGCTGTAGAACCATCTCAGCGTGAGCGGCCGGAGGAAAAGGAGGCCAAGAGGATCCTTGCCTCTGCCAAAGAGAAGGCCCAGGCCATGATCGGAGAAGCCCAAAAGCTGAGAGAGGAAATCTCAGCCAAAGCCCAAGCTGAAGGCTTTGAGAAGGGCCTTGTCCAGGGAAGGGAAGAAGGCTTCCAGAAAGGCCTTGTCCAGGGAAGGGAAGAAGGGCTCAGGCAGGCCCAGGAAATCATCGCTCAGGCCAAAACGATTCTGAACAGCGCTTTGGCAGGCCAGGAGGAGCTGGCAAGGCAGCTGGAGCACCAGCTGGCAAAGCTTGCCCTGGCCATTGCCGAAAAGATAGTGGGCGAGTTAGCCCAGGAGAAAGAAGAGCTGGTTCTGCATGTAGCAAAACGCGCCATGGAGAAAGTCAGGGGAGAAAGCCAGGTTACAATCAGGGTTAACCTGGAGGACTTAAGGCTCCTTCAGGCTGAACGGGCAGCGCTCCTTGCTGGCGCTGACGGAATAAAAACCGTCAACATCGTAGAGGACCCCAGGGTGGAAAGGGGAGGCTGCGTAATCGAAACAAATTTGGGCACCATCGATGCCAGGCTGAAAACGCAGCTCAGCGAGCTGGCAAAGCTCACAGAGGAGGGGAAGAGCCCTGACCAGACCCAACCTCAGCGCTTATCTGGGCAAGCTGGAGCGGATTGAACCCATCCGCTTCAACGGCAAAGTGATAGAGGTCATAGGACTTGTGATCACAAGCGAAGGCCCCAGGGTGCGGATCGGAGAAGTCTGCCTCATTGAAACCCAGACAGGCGAGCGGGTGAGAGCCGAAGTTGTCGGCTTTCGGGAGAGCAAAGTCCTCCTGATGCCCCTTGGGGAGATGGACGGCATCGCCCCTGGCGCGGATGTAATCGCCACAGGCAGAGTGCTGGAAGTGCAGGTGGGCCCGGAGCTTTTGGGGAGAGTACTCGGCGGACTGGGCCAGCCCATAGATGGCAAAGGCCCCCTTGCCGCCCGAGAGTTTTATCCCATCCATAACCCGCCGCCAGATCCCCTCTTGCGCAACAGGATAAAGCAGATCCTGCCCACTGGCATCAAAGCCATCGACGGCCTTCTGACCTGCGGCCGGGGCCAGAGGGTGGGAATTTTCTCAGGCAGCGGTGTAGGCAAAAGCACCCTTCTCGGTATGATTGCCCGCAACGCTGCTTCAGACGTCAACGTCATCGCCCTCATCGGCGAGCGGGGCAGAGAGGTTCGAGAGTTTCTGGAAAAGGACCTGGGAGAAGAGGGACTTGCCCGTTCCATCGTTGTGGTGGCCACATCGGACCAGGCGCCCCTGGTCCGGGTCCGGGGAGCACTGGTTGCCACTGCCATCGCCGAATACTTCCGGGATCAAGGCAAAGACGTGCTTTTGATGATGGACTCTGTGACCCGTTTTGCCATTGCCCAGCGGGAGATCGGCCTTGCCACAGGCGAACCTCCCACAACCCGGGGCTACACTCCCTCGGTCTTTGCGCTTCTGCCTAGACTTTTGGAACGTTCAGGCACCTCCCAAAAAGGCTCTATTACAGGCCTCTACACAGTGCTTGTGGAAGGCGACGACATGAACGAACCTATTGCCGATGCAGTGCGGGGGATTCTAGACGGCCACATTGTCCTGGCAAGGGAACTGGCAGCCCAAGCCCATTATCCCGCCATCCAAGTCCTTGGCAGCATCAGCAGGGTGATGGACGACCTGATTGAGCCGGAACACCGCCGCGCTGCCCAAAGGGTGCGGGAGATGCTGGCAACTTACGAAAAAAGCGAAGACCTAATCAAGATCGGGGCTTACGTTTCAGGCACCAACCCCCAGCTTGATTACGCCATAGAACACAGGGAGGCAGTGCTTTCCTTTCTCAGGCAGGATGTTAACGAGTGTTATCCCTTTGCAGAAACTATCAGCCAGCTTGAGGCGATAGGTAAAGAAGGTGAAGAGGAAAATGAAGAAGTATAAGTTCAAACTGGAAACAGTGCTGGACGTGAAAAAGCACCGGGAAGAGATCCTGGAAGGTGAACTTTCCCGGCTGGAAACCCTCTTTGCCCAGGGAAAAGAGTGCCTGGCCCAACTTGAGCAAAAAAGAGCCTACTATCAAACCCAACTGCCCACTCAAGAGCATATGCAGCTGCAAATCCAGGCCATCCAGGATCAGCTGGAATATTTGGACTATCTGGCAGGGGAAATTTCGAAGCAAAAGCAGGAACTGGAGAACCTGGCCAAGCTCGTGGAAGAAAAGCGGGCCAGCCTGATTGAAGCCTCTCAGGAAAGACAGCTTCTTGAAGAGGTGAAAGAAAAGGGGCGGCGAGCACACATCAAGGAATATCACCGCCAGGAGCAGAACTTCCTGGATGAGATTGCCCAGCTCGGCTTCTGCCGGAAGGAGGCAGGCCTGTACACATGAGATTGGTGAAGTTCCTTGTGTTCCTTGTCCTCGTTGCCTTCATTCTCGTTGCAGTTGATTTTTTGGGCTTTTACCCAGTAGGCAAGAAGACCATTGGCCTCCTCAAGAAAACGCCCCTCGCTGTTCCAATAGAAATCTGGCAGCTGGGCTCTGTCCGCAGGCAACAGTGGGAAGGGCAGTTGGCCAGATTGGAGAACGAAAAACTGGAGCTTGAAGAGGAAAGACAAAAGCTTGCGGCCTTAGAGGAGGAGCTGAAAGCGGAAAAGGAAGAGCTTGCCCGGCAGCAGGAAACCCTGTCAGAACTGATTGCAGCCCGGGAAGAAGAAAAGCAGGCACAGCAGGAAAAAGCCCAAAGCCAACAGGACTCCATCAGGCAGCAGGCAGAGCTCTTTGCCAAGATGAAGCCCCAGAAAGCCGCAGAAGTGCTGGCCAAACTCCAGCTGTCTGAGGCAAAGGAAATCTTAGCCACCATGGATGGACGCGCAGCAGCCCGCCTCCTGGAGCAATTGGAACCGCAGCAGGCAGCTGCTCTGCTTCCATAAAAAAGAACCTTGATAGAAGGGAGGTGAGAAGATGCAAGTGATGCTCCCGCTGGATTTGCTGCCGGCAGTTAACGTGCCTGAAGCTGAACAGCAAAGCCCAGGCTTTGAGGACCTCTTGGCAGCCCTGAGCCAGAATCTCGCTGCCGTTCCAGAGGAAGGAGAATTCTTCCCGCTGCCTGAGGCAGTTTCAGAGGAAGAACGACAGGAGACAGACGTTCTCCTTTTGGCCCTCCTGCAGCTGGGCAGCCAAAGCCTGCCGCAGGCTGCAGAGCCCCAACAAGCCTTTGACCATCAGACAGTCTCAAAGGCAGAAGGGGCCGCACTCTCTCCCGAACTTCCCAGGCTGGCCGGCAAAAGCGAGATCCCCCTTGGCGCAGTTGAAAAACTGATCCTGCAGGATCCGGAGCTTTTCGAGAAAATCATCTCTGCCCTGGAGAAGCTGGCAAAAAACCAGCAAGGGGTTCCTCAAGAAGCGCCTGGAAAAGCGCAAATGCCAGAAGAAATTCAGCAGGCTATTTCCGGAGCGTTCACAGAGCCCCAGCAGGACTTGCCAATTTTGCAGGCAAGGGAAGAGCTCCAGCAGGTCATCTTAAAAGCCCTCGAGGAGCTGTCTGCAGGTGAGAAAGAGGCAGCCGCTCAAAAGACAGAAGCTGAAGAGCCGGCGCTTTTGGCTTTGATCCCAGAAGCTCCAGAAGAAAAGCCAAAAGCTTTGGTTTTCAAGCAGCAGCCAGGTGGAAAAGCAGAGCTTTCGCTCCTGCAGCCTGAAGAAGGGATAGAGGCTGTCTCGCAGCTGCCGGTTTCTGAGGTCAAAGGGCAGCAGGACCTGCCTTCTGAAAAGAGGAGAGCACCGGAACCTCAAGCAGAAAAGGGAGATCCTGAAGGCTTTTTTGCCGCTGCAGAGAAAAGCCCTGAGCCTCTTGCTCCGAAAGTGGAAAAGCTGGAGGCACCTTACAGGCCACGAGAATTCCAGGCCATACTTTCTAAAGCTGTAGTGCGGGTAGGGGAGAAAGTGCAGGAGCTGGCTGTGAAGATTCAGCCCCAGAGCTTAGGGAAGGTGCTGCTGAAGGTGGCAGTGGAAGAAGACGGGAAAATGGTAGCCAAATTCGTCACTGAAAACAGCCAGGCCAAAGGGATTTTGGAGCTTAACCTGCCCCAGCTGCGGGAGGCTTTGGCCAAAGAAGGACTGCAGCTTGCCCGCTGCGAGGTGGCCTTGGCCTGGAGCGGCGAATTCGGCGAGCGGGAAAGGCGCGAGAGAATGCCTTATCCAAGGTCCAACCAAATCTATCATTATGAGGAACAGCAGCTTTCAGAAGCCCCAACTCCTGTCCAGCAGACAGGTGGGGTGAATTACCTCGTCTGAAAGGGGGGTTCAAGATGCAGGTGACAGCAACCGGTGCAGCAAATCAGCAACAGACCAGGACTGCAAACAGTGTTCTGGGCAAAGACGACTTCCTAAAGCTCCTTGTGACCCAGCTCCGCTATCAGGACCCACTGCAGCCTGTGGAAGACAGGGAGTTCATCGCCCAGCTGGCCCAGTTTTCCTCTTTAGAGCAGATGTACAACCTGAGCAACACCATGGAGGAGTTCCTCTCTTATACTCTGCTTGAGAGCCAGCTTGCAAGAGCCAGCAGTCTGGTGGGCAAGGAAGTCCAGGTATACAACCCGTCAACAGGGGAGCAGGTCCAAGGCGTAGTTGAAGCAGTGCGCCTCTTCGACGGCGTCTGCAAACTGGTAATCGACGGCCAAATGTACGATTTATACAATTTACAGGAAGTGCGGGGGACCAGCAAATGAGAATCCATGAACTTGGCGCTTCCAAGCTGCAGCAGACAGCGCCAAAGAGAGCAGGTACAGGTTTCAGCGGGGAGCTGGCCCGGGCGCAAAAAGCACAGCTGCGCTTTTCCGCTCACGCACAGGACAGGCTGCGGGAGAGGAAAATCCAGCTTTCTCCGGCTCAGTTCGAGGCCTTGGCTGGCGCTGTAGAGCAGGCAAGTGCCAAAGGTGCAAAAGAAACTCTGTGTCTTTTGGATCAGCTGGCCTTTGTAGTGAGCGTGAAAAACCGCACTGTGATCACTGCAGCCAGCCAAAGCGATCTTAAAGACAAGATCTTTACAAATATCGACAGCGCAATCATCTGTGGGGTGGACCGCAAGGAGCCCTTTTAGCCACGGACCGACCGAAGTGGCTTGACTAATAAAGGAGGTAGATTCCGCTATGATGCGTGCCATGTTCGCCGGCGTATCCGGCTTGAAAGTACACCAGACAAAGATGGACGTCATTGGCAACAACATTGCCAATGTGAATACATACGGCTTCAAAGCCAGCCGCGCAACTTTTCAGGACCTTCTGAACCAGACCCTGCAGGGCGCAACTGCACCCCAGGCAGGCAGGGGGGGAATCAACCCTCAGCAGGTGGGCTTGGGCGTGCAGCTGGCTTCCATTGACACTCTCTTTTCCCCTGGAACCCCCCAGGGCACAGGCATCAACACAGACCTTGCCATCCAGAACGACGGCCTGTTTGTGGTGGGAGACGGACAGAAAAAGTATTATACCAGGGCAGGGAATTTCGATTTCGATGCCCAGGGGAACCTCATCTGCCGCTCCAATGGCCTGATGGTTTACGGCTGGATGGCAGATGCTGCCGGCAACATAAACACCAAGGCCTCTGTGCAGCCCCTTTCAGTGCCCAAGGGACAGGTGATTCCAGCCATCGCCACAGACTATGTGGAGGCAGGGAAGAACCTGGCCGCAAATCTAGCTGTGGGAGAGAGCGTAACCAGCACCATCGACATCTACGATTCATTGGGGAACACCCATACTCTGAAAATCACCTTCACCAAAGAAGGAGACAACCAGTGGAGCTGGCTGGCAGAGGGAGATACCCTGACGGGAACCGCCACTGGCAACCTCGTCTTTGACGGCGACGGCTCCCTTGCTTCAGGTGCCACAGGCAGTGCCAGCTTCACAGTAGGAGGCGGCGCCAATCCTCTCTCCATTACCCTGGACTTCTCCCAATTGACCCAGTCTGCTGAGGGAGTATCTTCTGCAGAGCTGATTGCCCAAAACGGTTTCCCCATGGG
>LFTB01000100.1:12302-13791 GCA_001512905.1 Clostridia bacterium DTU084
CCTTGAGAGCGTCAGCTTCGACACCACAGGCGTGATCACAGGCTACTATTCAAACGGCATGCGCAAGGCACTGGGGCAGGTTGCGCTGGCTGTTTTCAACAACCCTGCAGGCCTGACGAAAGTTGGACAGACCCTCTTTGAGGAATCAAACAACTCAGGGGTGGCCATGATCGGAGCTGCAGGAAGCGGCGGCAGGGGCACCATTATGCCTGCCAACCTCGAGATGTCCAACGTGGATCTGGGCCAGGAGTTTACAGAAATGATCGTTGCCCAAAGAGGTTTTCAAGCCAACTCCCGGGTGATCAGCACCTCAGACGAAATGCTTCAGGAGCTGGTAAATCTAAAACGTTAGTTTGGAGGGGTGAGTTGTGATTAGCGTCACCCGGTTGGACGGAAAGGAAATAGTCGTCAATGCTTTTCTCATTGAGCTTGTGGAAGCAACACCTGACACAGTGCTTTCCCTGACAACAGGGCGCAAGGTGTTGGTCCGCGAACAAGTGACAGAGGTGGTTGAGCGGGCGAGAGTTTTCTTCCAGGAGGTTGGATCTCTCCGCTATGTACCTACGCAACCGCAGAACAGGGAGTGAACTTAGAGTGGATATTGCAACATTGCTGGGTGTAATTGTGGGATTAGGGGCTATTGGCTGGGGAATGACGGCAGGCGGCAGCCTCAGCACTTTTTGGAATTTGAGCTCTGTAGCCATCACACTTGGGGGGGCCGTAGCAGGCACCCTCATTGCCTTCCCCTTTTCCAGGCTGAAGGAGATTTTCAAAATCGGCAGGAAAGCTTTCATAGACAGCGAAGCGGATCCGGAAACCGTCATTGCAACCTTGGTTTCCTTCGCTGAAAAGGCCAGACGCGATGGGCTCTTGGCTTTGGAAGATGAAGCCCAGCAATTGGAAGATCCTTTCTTACAAAAGGGAATTCAGCTGGTGGTGGATGGCACAGATCCAGAACTTGTGCGCTCCATTTTGGAAATCGAACTTTCCTTTTTGGAGGAGAGGCACAAACAAGGACAGAGCGTCTTCGATACCCTGGGCTTTCTCGCCCCCGCCTTCGGTATGATCGGTACTTTGATCGGCTTGATTCAAATGCTCAAGAACCTTTCGGATCCTTCCACTGTTGGACCGAACATGGCTGTGGCCCTCATCACTACCTTCTACGGCGCCCTGATTGCAAACCTGATCTGTATCCCCATAGCCAGCAAATTGAGAGTTCGCTCCAGCGAGGAGATCCTCCTCAAAGAGGTGATCATCGAAGGCATTCTCTCCATTCAAGCCGGGGAAAACCCGCGGATAGTGCGGGAGAAGCTGGAAGCGTTCCTTTCTCCTGTCCGCCGCAACGGCAGAGCTGCCCATGTAGCCGCTGCCGAAGGCCAACAGGTGGTGATGGGCAGTGGCAGGTAGAAGGCGAAGAGAGCCAATGGAAGAACAGGACCTCTCCACCCCTGCCTGGATGGTCACTTATGCGGATATGGTCCAACTGGTT
>LFTB01000026.1 GCA_001512905.1 Clostridia bacterium DTU084
TTTTTGAAATCAATCAAGTGCCTCTAGGTAGGTTTTGCTGGCTTTTTGCAGACCAACTAGAACTGCGATGTCTGTGCTTTCTGAATTATCACAGAACATAAGTGGCACTGAAATGTAGGGGGGATAGAAAAATGGTAATTGTCTATGAATCAAAAACGGGCTTTACCAAAAAATATGCCGAGATGCTGGCTGAGAAGACAGGATTGAAAACTTTGCCGACAAGTGAAATTTCAAAGGTTAATCAGGATGCTGAAATCATTTTTCTCGGGTGGTTGAAAGCTGGGAAGATACAGGGGCTTAACAAGGTTCGGAAATATAACTTAATAGCTGTTTGCGGTTCAGGCACTGCGCGAAGGGCAGAGCCTAGTACGGAAGCGGTTATCGCAAGAAACAAGCTTGAAGGGATACCTTTTTTCTACCTGCGGGGGGGCTGTCTGCCTTTGAAAGAGATAAAAGGGATGGATAAAGTCCTGCTGTCCATGTTTTTGTGGATACTTAAAAGCCGCAGGGACAAAGACGAAGAAACCGAAGAGGCCATCGAGATCATTGAAAACGGCTTCGATGGGGTTAAAGAGGAAAACTTGGAGCCTGTGCTCCAATGGTTAAAAACTAGGTAGAAGAGTTTGTTAGAAAAATGCAGATTGAAATTTTGAGCGCTCCTTGTACTAGGCATTTAATAAAGTATTTGCTAGCGTGCAGCTTTGATGGAGGTCCCCTGCATTGGCCGTTCCCTGGAAGGAGCAGAGGTGAATTGAAAAAGGTTGGTGCTATGAGCTTAAAACGTTAGAATCCCTTTCAGAGGATTATGAGTAGTTGCAGACAAAAAATTTGGCTATCTAGTTTAATATTTTGGATGCATATGGTATAATTTCACTAGGCAGTCCATCCTTATAAAAGAAACATATGTAGAAGAGGATTTTTTACAAGGACTTTTTCAAAAAGCTTAGAATAATATCAGAAGACAAACTGTTATTTAGTTGTGTGTCTGGTCTGCTTTAGATCTTTTTTTGGCATACCATGCTTGCAACTAAATAAGATGAGAAGGAGGAGTCTTGCCAAAGTCTCAAATAATAAGAGCTGATGCGTTTAGGTATGCACCAGCTCTTTTGCTAATATCCCAGAAGGTTCTTTTTTCTCGATAAACCAATAGATTAAGGCTTCTCAGCTAAGCCGGAAGGTGGTGATTATCCCGTCAGATCCTTGCTAATTTTGGTGTTGGAATGCTGCTACAAAGTGGGTGGCATCAACTCATAAACCTAAGGCAAGTGGACGTAGAGAAAGCTGTATAAGATTATAATATGTTCCTTGGTATTGTACAATCACGAACCTAGTTTATTGCAAGCGTTTATATTATTACTGCATTTCTTTTTATCTCTAAGCATCAATTAAATATTCACGGGGAAAATAGCCTTCCTTAGACGAATGTTTTGAATTTTGCGTTAATGTAAATTCAACGAGGACGGAATGGGGGACTTTGGATCATGAAGCGTTTATCTTGGAAATGGATTACCCTGGGTCTAGTTGGCCTTGCATTTGTAGTTTTGGTGGGGATTCGGATTAGCAGCTCCTTAAAGAAAGAGCCAGAACGCCAAGCTATGGGGCCCTTTCGCAGAGGGAGAGGAGCTGAAACTGTAAGTGTCCGCGTTGAACCTGCCAAGCGCAGCACTGTGGAAGTGCTAGGTGTGTTTTCCAGCAGCCTGCAAGCTGAACAGGAAATGGAGATCATGGCTGGGATGGCAGGCAGGCTCGCTGCTGTAAATGTGAAAGAAGGCCAAATCGTTAAACGGGGCACGCTTCTTGCGCGCCTAGATGACAAGGAATTGCAGCTTCAATTCAAACAGATAAGCGCACGCCTTCAAGCTTCACGTGCTTCCCTGCGGCAGGTAGAGAGCCGCCTGCAAAGAGCGCGGGCTGATTACGATCGAATCAAGCAGCTTTTTGAACGGAAAGCTGCGACCCAGCAGGAACTAGAAAATGTTCGCTACCAAGTAGAGAACGCTGAGGTCGATTATGCTGTAGCCCAGACCCAGCTGCAGCAAATCGAAGCAGATTATGAATTGATGAGGCTGCGGCTGCAGAACGTCAATATTGAAGCGCCAATTTCAGGGGTTATAACAAGTACCCCGCCCATAGCTGGAGGTCATGTAAACACATCAACTTTAATTGCGCGGATCACCGTTTTAGATTCGCTAGAAGTGGTCTTCAATGTGCCGGAGCGGGACATCAATAAAATCAAGCTAGGGCAGAAACTGCTGATCAGCACTGATGCGTTTCCCGGGCGGCAATTTGAGGGTGTAGTCCACCATTTAGAGGCTGCCATAGATCCCCAAACACGGACTATGGCAGTGAGGGGGCGGGTTGCAAACCCCCAGCTGCAATTGCGGCCGGGGATGTCAGCTCGCGTAGAGATTGTTTTGGATCGAAAAGAAAATATCCTTGCTGTCCCCCGGGAGGCAATAATGCTCTTGGCCGGAGGTTCATATGTCTACACTGTTCAGGAGAACCGGGCAAAGCTGCAGAAAGTTAAGACTGGGGTCGAAGGACGTGAGCGAGTCGAAATAGTCGAAGGGCTGCGAGAAGGGGAAATGGTTGTTGTTGTGGGCCAACAAGACTTGCAAGATGGGCAGACTGTTGTCCCGCTGGGCGCCGGCGATGGAGAGAAGCGGCCGCGTGAGGATGACAGACCGCCAAGAAGGCCAGACAGAGACTCTGCGGACGCAGCCATTACCAGAAGAGGGGGCCGCGCTCAATGAACCTGGTACGCTTTGCGGTAAACCGTCCCGTTACTACTTTCATGTTTTTTATTGCTTTGACTCTCTTGGGGCTTTTTTCGTACAGCCGCCTTGCGATTGACCTTTATCCCGATTTATCCTTTCCGACGATAAGCGTCTCCACTTCATACAGTGGGGTGGCACCCGAAGAGATAGAATCTTTGATCACCATCCCAATAGAACAGGCTCTCAGCACCATCAGCGGCGTCACTGGCATGAGCTCAACTTCACGGGTGGGCAGTTCCCGGGTTACCTTGACTTTTAACTGGGGTACTGATTTGGAAACTGCAATGAACGAGGTACGAGCCAATTTAGATCGGGTGCGGTCAAGGCTGCCAGATGGGGCGAGCGATCCGCGGGTGGGTCGGTATGATCCCAATCAGTCTCCGATCATGACGCTGGGCGTCTCAGGGAATCTCGATCAAGCTGAATTGCTGAGCTTGGTTAACGATGAGATAGTCTATTACTTTGAACGCTTGGATGGTGTCGCAGCTGTAAACGTGCAGGGAGGAAGGACTAGGGAGATTCGGATTGAACTTGACCCCCTTCAATTACAAGCCAATGGACTGACCATTGATCAGGTGGTCCAGGCAATTCAAGGGGAAAACCTGAATACGCCTGCTGGACGGCTTTTTGTGGGGCAGGCTCAATATACCCTGCGGACAATTGGGGAGTTTCGATCTGCCGACGAATTAAATTCCGTGGTAGTGGCAAACCGCAATGGTGTGCAGATGCTACTTAAGGATATCGCCACCATCGACGACGGCGGGGATAACCAAGACATGATTGTGCGCGTCGACGGGAAGCCCGGGGTGATAATGTCCATTCAGAAACAGTCAGACGCTAATACGGTTCAAGTTGCCGACGCTGTCTACCGCACTATGGAAGAGCTGCGCAGGCGGTACCCGGAAATTAACGTTCGCTCCATAAATGACAGCTCTACATTCATCCGGCTGACAGTCCAAAATGTGGTTAACAGCGGCCTCATTGGTGGTCTGCTGGCAGGGCTGATCCTTTTGATCTTTTTGCGGAGCATCCGCAGCACATTGATTGTAGGAATCGCAATTCCAGTTTCCATTGTCTCTACTTTTATCCTCATTGAGCAGGCCGGCATGACGCTGAACTCCATTTCTTTAGGAGGCCTGGCTCTCGGCATTGGAATGCTGTTTGATAATTCGATTGTAGTTTTGGAAAACATTTACCGACACCGCAAGCTCGGCAAGGACGCCAAAACAGCAGCCATCGATGGAACAAGTGAGATGATCACAGCAGTTACAGCTTCAACTTTGACAACAGTGGCTGTTTTCCTGCCGCTGATGTATGTAACAGGCATGACTGGCCTGCTCTTTCGCCAATTGGCCCTGATGGTTATCTTTTCGTTAACTTGTTCCCTTTTGGTGGCTATAACCCTGCTGCCTGTGATGTGCGCGAAAATCATGGGCGACAGCCAAACCCAGCGGAAAGGGATAATGAAGCACATTGACGAGCGGCTGGCAGCTGCCTTTGCACGTCAAGAGGAGGCTTACGGCGGCCTGATTAAAAAGGCTCTGGCAAAGCCGGGGCTGGTAGCGGTGATCGCCATAGTCATTTTCGCCATCAGCCTGTGCCTTTATCCTCTCCTCGGCACAGAGTTCATGCCCACCACCGATGAGGGCAATATCTTTGTATCCCTCAGCTTGCCCACTGGAACCCTGCTGGAAGTTACCGATGAAATGGCCCAGAGGGTGGAAGGGTTAATCAGAGACAAGGTTCCGGAACTTGCCAATATGGAAACCCAAATAGGCAGAGGTGGCTATGGCGGCAGCGGCACCCATTCAGCTAGCATTAGCATGACTTTGGTGCCGCGCAGTGAACGGAAGCGTTCAACTGACGAAATTGTTACTGCGTTACAAAAAGAACTGGCCGCCATTCCTGAGCTCACATCGCGGGTATACAGCCGCGGCGGTTTTGGCCAGCGGATGATGAGCATGAATTTCGGCGGCGGAGGCGGCGATCGGATTACTTTGAACATCCAAGGCCCCGATCGCGACGTGCTCTCCAGTACAGCAAGACAAATTCAGGAGCTTATTGCCGAAATCCCCGGGATTACCAACGTGGGCATCAGAAGGGACCAGGAGCAGCCTGAGTTTGTGCTAAAAGTCAACAGACAGCGCGCTGCGGATTTGGGCTTGTCCACGCGGCAAATTGCCAGCGCAGTCCAGACAGCGATGCAGGGCAGGGTAGCGACGCGGATCCAGACAGACGGTAGAGAGCAATCTGTTCGAGTGGTGCTGGCAGGAAGCGATTCTTTTACCCCGGCTGATATCGAAGCCCTGCCAATTTCTATCGGCGGAGGGCGCCATGTTCTCTTGCGGACTGTGGCTTCCTTGGAAACCAGGGACAGTCCTGCAGCCATAGAACGTCTCGATCAAAAGCGGAATGTTACTATTACCGCCTCTATGGAAGCTGTCTCTTATACACATCT
>LFTB01000096.1:0-12033 GCA_001512905.1 Clostridia bacterium DTU084
GGCACGTTTTATTAAGCGGTTGATGTTATCATTTGGCATGTTTGCGGCCTTGGCTTGTTCGATGGCAAGCCTGAGTCTTAAGTTAGTTTGGGGATCTGGACCGGCTTGTCTGACTGCTGTCAATATTTCCCTTGATAGTTTTGTAAAAATTCTCCCTCTTGCTGCATCTGTTTTTTCTTTTTTTCTCTTTATATTCGCCCACTTAGAGTGTCCAGCCATTTCTCTTCCCCCTCACAAAATTCACTTGTTCTTACAACGTTTTTATTATAACAAAGAGAGGAAGAACGCGCAACACTACCGAAGCACCATCGAGCCTTGAGTGTAGCTGAGTACGGCCTAAAAAAGCAATCCAGCTTTTCCTGTGTACATACGTCCATTTGCTTCGTAAGTTGTATGGCCTTTTATAAAACCAATTTTCTCTTTATCCTGAAACCTACTTCAGAAACAGCTCATTAAATCAGCTTAAACAGGCTTGCTTAAACTCTTCCAATGTTGATGCGTGCAGCAATTTAGTTGACAAAAATAACAACTTATCAGAGGGCATAGAACTGAATATATTTTCTAGCTCAGGTGGAATAGAGCCAAATCGAGCTTTAACCTGATGAAGCAAAAGCTTGACTTGTCCTTGTCTTTCTCCTTGAGCTAAACCTCGAGTTAAGCCTTGGGATAAGCCTTGAGCCATCCCTTCAGAAAGACCTTCGGTCATTCCACGCTCATAGCCTCGCCTCTCCCAGGAAGTCATCAGCTGCTGCACTGCTTCCACCTCTCCAGTTGACAGTTGTAAAATGTGTCGAACCGGCAAAAGCCATGAAAAACCAAGCTTTTCTAATACAAAAATTGTCAAATTCTTTTTTTGAAACCTCGTAATATCTAGCAATATCCAAACAATAAGAATATTTATTTTAAAGGAATTTGTTTTCCTTCGCCTAATTAACATTTATCAACTTTTACCGATGATTTTCACGAAACATTTGGATTTTGCACCGATTATGAGTCAGTGACTTACAAGCAGATAAAAAAATTCTCAAAGAGAGATCTCGCACCAATACCAAGTACCATCAAAGCTCGAGCATAGCTGGGTCTAGCTTTAAAAATTGTATAGTATAAATACGTCTATTTGCTTCAAGAGTTGTATTGCCATTTATAAGACCTATTTTCTCTTTATCCTTAAACCTGCTTTAGAAACAGCTCATCAAATCAGCTTAAACAGGCTTGCTTAAACTCTTCCAATGTTGATGCGTGCAGCAATTTAGTTGACAAAAATAACAACTTCTCCGAGGGCATAGATCTGAATTTGTTTTCTAGCTCAGGTGGAATAGAGCCAAATCGAGCTTTAACCTGATGAAGCAAAAGCTTGATTTGTCCTTGTCTTTCT
Source organism: Clostridia bacterium DTU084 (assembly GCA_001512905.1). Classification (GTDB taxonomy): domain Bacteria; phylum Bacillota; class DTU084; order DTU084; family DTU084; genus DTU084. The sequence goes on from LFTB01000096.1 coordinate 1,376, forward strand.
CCTTGAGATAAGCCTTGAGATAAACCTTGAGCCATCCCTTCAGAAAGGCCTTCGGTCATTCCACGCTCATAGCCTCGCCTCTCCCAGGAAGTCATTAGCTGCTGCACTGCTTCCACCTCCTTGTCGTCTAATTTTGCAAGCTCTTCATCTAACTGCCGTTGTTCATTTTCAGTTAAATTAACGTAGGTTTCAAAAAATGAAGCAACTATCCGTTCTTTCTCGAATCCCAAACCAATTTTTGCAATTCTCTTGAGAAATTCCAGTGTCATTGGAACCCGTTCATCTTTTGCATAGGACATTTTGCTCATCAAAGCTAAAGCAACAGGATTTTTTGAATCTAGATAGTCGCGCCAGAACAGTCTTTTTAGTTCAACCTTGAAAAAATGATAGTTCAATACCTTTCCAAATGGAAAGGTGACAGAATAACAGGTAGGTTCTTCTTTTTGAGAAACGTGATCTGCGGCGAATACTGCAATGGGAATTACCGGCAAATCTTCTTTCAAGATTAAGCTGGCAAAATACTTGAACATCCTTTTAGCAAAGCCTTCTCTTTTGGCAACCTGGATTTCTATGTGAATTAAAACTGCCTCTTTATTTTCACCTTTTGTGCTCGCCTTTATGACCAAATCAGCTCTTTTTTTCCGATAGCCAGGTTTTACAATCAGTTCCTGCTGAAGAAATTCAGGCTTTTGCAGTTCGAGATGCTGATAAATTTTCGGAAAAAATGCCTGCAAAAAGTCTGCAGGAAACTGAGATAAAAGATGCTTAAACAAACCATCGTGATCAATCTCTCGTCTGCTATGCACTCTCCTCATCCTTTGATTCTAAATTTATTATACCTAAATACATCGAGCTAAGCAAGATATATTCGAATTTTGGAACTTGTCAAACATTTCCCGCTAAATATTTAGTAATTGATTCCCATTCAGCTTTACATCCTTGACACTCCAACTTCCTTAGCATAAAATTGTTTTGACATATCCCCCGAGATTTTAGGGCTCAAGCGGTGTCAGATCGTCTTACGTCCTCTAACACAAAGTTGATGGCCCGACCATTATGAACTCTGTCCGTTACAGAACTACAGCTCTCTCTTGAAAAACGTCAGACGAATATATTTTTTGAAATTCATTCTACCTACGGCTAAAGGCGCAAGCTTTCTTTATTTGTTATCCTAAAATCCAAGAAAAGAAGGTTAGTTAATTGGTAGTGCTCATTGTTTCTCCTTCGCCTTTTTTGCGAAAACTCATCAAGTACACTATCGAGGGGCCAAACATTTTTTCCCTTGAAGCTGCAAACAGTCAGGAGGGGTTGGCTCTCTATCAAACCAACCCCATCAGCCTAACGATCATGGACCTTCCCCTAGCAGCTCAGCCAGCTCTGGAAGGAATTTCTCAAATCATGAGTTTGAATAACAATGCCAAAATAATTGTTACTGGTATTTATAGCCAAAGTGTTTCCATCGCCAAAGCCCTAGAGCTCGGTGCCATGGATTTTATTAACAAACCTTTTAGTCAATATGAATTTCGTCAACGGATCTATAACATTCTCCAAGGGCAAATTGACAGAGAGTTTTTTTAAAAAATCAAATAACCACTTACAACAAATGGTGCAAACAGCACAATTAAGAGAGCAGGAAAGATAAAAAACAACAATGGGATTAACATTTTCATCGGCAATAATTGGGAACGCTCTTCAGCTTCCTGGCTTTTGCGTTCCCGCATATTGTTGACCAATACAGTCAACACACTTTCCACTTTTGTCCCCAATTGTTGAGCCTGCACTATTGCAGCTACAAAAGCTTTTACCTCATCCAATCCCGATCGATCTGCCAATTCCTCAAAGGCTTCCCGCAAACTAGCCCCCAAAGCCATATGGCCCAAGGCTCGCCACAGTTCATCCCGGAGCGGACCAGGTGGTATGCTTCCTGCAACCTCTTCTAAAGCCTGTTGCAAACCTGTACCAGAGCCCACAATTAACGTCAGCAAATCTACAGCAAAGGGAAATTGGGAGCGAAAAGATTTCCGCCAATTCCGCAGGTGCGTTTTCAGTACTAATTCTGGAAGCATAAAACCAAAAACAGCTGTCGTAACAGCATTTACAATTCCCAAAGGAACCGCAAGGCAACCTCCCAGAATCAAGCAGAGGGTTTTGTATGCTATTAGCTGCTCTGGCGAGATGTGGCTAAAAACCCGAAAGGGCCTGATGCGTATTTTAGCCTGCTTGATTAACCTTGGACCTGCAAGTCGCGAGATAAAATTTGTATAATGTTGAAAAAGCAAATAAGGATAGCTGCGCCTTAGTCTTTTATTTAAATTGAACCACAGCCAAAGGGGACGGATCGCCAACATTGAGCAGGTAATGGTGCTTCCTAATAAAAAGAGCGGCAAGACAAAAGCTGGCATGTTTCACCCTCCTAACTGTTTGGTGCAGCCAGCCTAAACACCCACCAGCTGCCAATCAATTGCAGAATCGCTGCTAAAAACAAAAGCCCGGGTCCTTGAGCTGATTGAATAAAAGATTGCCAAAGTTCAGGAGCCAACACTCGCTGGACAGCAACCAAAATAAAAGGTAGCGCCATGACTATGGTCGCTGTTAATCTGCCCTGCACTGTTAAAACCCGCACTCTGCTAGCCAAACGCATCCGCTGCTGGATTGTTGCTGCTGCGTCAGTAAGCATTTTAATAATGCTGCCCCCTTTGCGCTGTTGGATACCTAGTGCTATGGCAACAAGGGCAAGCTCTTCTTCTTTTAGACGACGTGCGACGGTTATAAGGGCAGATGGCAGCTCTACACCCAGTTCCATCTGCCTCAAAACAAATTCCCACTCTCTCCGCAGAGGGAAAGCTGTTTCGCGAGTTACAGTAACCATCGCCTGCTGCAAACCAAATCCCGCCTCCAGCAAATTGGAAAGCATTAGTAAGCTGTCGCTTAGTTGTTTATTCCTCTTTTCCAAAAGCTTATCCTCGATTTTCTTCAAAGATATTACTGCACCAATTAATCCCAAAAAACCTCCGAACACAGTCCCCTGCCAGCTGCCCATAATCAAAGCACCAACAAAGCCTCCGCCAATTACCCCGAGAACATAAACAAACAGATGCTTGTTTTTTTCAGGTAGTGCGAACTTGCGGAAACTAAGCAGGAGAAAACAAACAGTTCCCAGTGTTAACAAACTAGAAATAATTCCATTGAAACTTAATTCCATAATGGCTGCAAACTCCTTTAACCTTTAAATTGCCAAACTCTTCAGCTGTTCATTATCCTTCGGGGATAACTCTGCTGCAAATTTCGGCAGCTGCCCTAAGGACACAAATTCACCTTTTCGATATTCAAACAGATCCTGAAGCTGAATTTGTCTGTTCTCCATTCCTATCACCTCTGTGAGCTTTGTGATCCTTCGTTTGCCATCTGGAAATCTCTTTTGGTAAATGATCAAATCAATTGCAGCAGCGAGCTGCTCTCGCACAGACAAAAGCGGCAGAGATGGACTGGCGATGAGCATCATTCCCTCAAGCCTCGTCAATAGCTCTCTAGGCGAGTTCGCGTGGACAGTACTTAAAGAGCCATTATGGCCAGTATTCAAGGCTTGAATCATATCTATAGCCTCATCTCCCCTTACTTCACCTACTATAATCCGATCTGGCCTCATCCTAAGGGCGTTTCGCAGCAGTTGTCTAATTGTGATCTCCCCTTTTCCCTCTACATTAGGAGGCCTTGCTTCTAAAGAAATCACGTGGGATTGATGAAGCTTCAATTCCGCTGCATCTTCAATAGTGATAATTCTTTCTGACGGATCTATAAAGGCAGACAGCGCTCCCAAAGTGGTCGTCTTGCCGCTGCTGGCTCCACCTGCGACTATAATGTTGCACCTTGCTTTAACGCAAATCTTGAGAAAATCCATCATTTGTTGGCTTAAAGTACCCATTTCAACAAGCTGTTCCATGCTGAAGCGCTGTCTTGAAAACTTGCGAATGGTCAGAAGCGGTCCACTTAGCGATACAGGAGGCAGCACTGCATTAACCCTTGAACCATCGGCGAGCCTCGCATCTACCATTGGGGAGCTTTCATCGATGCGCCTGCCTAATTTGCTGGCGATCCGCTGTATTAACCTGACTATTTCCTCTGCGTCGTTGAAAGTACAATCTGTCTGCTGTATCTTTCCTTCCCTTTCAACGTAAACACAGCCTGGACCGTTGACCATAATCTCTGAAACAGTATCGTCCTCTAAAAACCGATCTAAAGGACCCATTCCAAACAAATGGCTGGTAATTTGTTTGGAAAAGTCAGCTCCATCAGACAAGTTAAAACCTGCAACTAACCTCTTCACCTTTTGCGCAAGCTGAGGATTTGCAGTGTAATCTTCAATTTTTTCACCGGCGATTTGTTGATCTGAAAGGTCATCCAAAAGTTTTCTCTGCACCATTTCCTTTATGGCCAGCCATTTTTCCTTACTGACGGCAGGATAGTCAGTTTTCTGGCCTGGCCAAAGTCTAGAAGGGGGGCTTTTATGCTGAGCAAAAAGCAGAATCTCTTTTTCCATTTTTTCAAGCGCTCTTGTAATACCGCACCTGTTGTTGCTGACCACAGGAATACCGCTGTTCATGGCAGCTGCTATTGGCGCTGGTTCATCAGGAAGAAAACCTAAAACTTCTACAGGAAGCAGCTTTACCAAATGTTCTTTAGGAGGCGAAAGGTTGGAGAACTTGTTTACTAAAACTTTGATTTTGCTCATTGGAAAGCCTTCACCTGCTAGGGTGGCCAACACTCCTGAGGCAGACTGCAGAGAAACAATGTCGGCTGTTGTGACAAAAATAATGCATTGCGCCAAGTCTAAAATGCCCAGCGTGCAGGGAGATAAATTTTGTGGGCAGTCAACGAAAATGAAATCATTCGTGTATGTCAGAAGGTGCAGCAGCCTCTCTATCTTGCCGTCAGCAGGTTCCTCTAATTGAGGCATTGTTGGTGAGAACAATAGTTTAAAACCTATTCTGTGCGCCAATAGCTTTTTTGCCACTGTTTCCGGCTGAGCCTGTTGAATCTCCTGAAGCAGAGAATAAAAATCCGGCTTAGCATCAAGGCCAAGGTGTGCGGCCAGATTTCCTCCAATGCTATTTATTTCCAACAAAGCTACCTTCCGCCCCTTTTTTCGCGCCAACAATGCAGCCAGATTCAAGGCTATGGTTGTTTTTCCCACTCCACCTTTGCTCCCAAAGACAGCAAAAACTTTACCATTTACTGCCATTTTTCGCTCCAGCTTTCCGCTGAAGCCTTCACCTCCCCCGATTATTCATGGATAGTTGGTTCAGGCAAACCATCTGCCTGCCAGGCAGTGAGAAAAATTGCCAGCTCCCCTGCTACACCCTCTTGGGCACGATAACGAAAGAGCTGTCCAATAAACGGCAAATCTCCCAACCAAGGCAGTTTTCGCTTTTTTACTGCGCTCTGCTGTTGCCCTAAACCTGCGATCACCGCTGTTCCGCCTGATGGCAGGTAGACTTCAGTTTGCGCTCGCCTGGTTGATAGTGCTGGAACTGTGCTGCCGCCTATGCTGATTCCGCTGCTCCAATCAAGGCTGCTCACCTCAGGCGCCAGCTGTACTCTGATGAGGTCGCCTTCTATCTTTGCTGAAACACTGAGTTTTGTGCCATACGTTTTCCAATCAACCACCACCTGCTGATTCACAGCCACTGGTATAGGCATTTCTCCGCCAGCCAAGAAACTTGCTGTGCTGCCGGCGATGCTCAAAAGAGCAGGTTCGGAGATGAGCTTCGCCTCTCCTCGTGCCTCTAGCATCTGCAGTGCTGCTGCCAGCTCCAGCTCACCCTTACTGGTCAGGCTTACCAAAGGTTGACCATCAGAACCGCTTAAATCAGCGCCCAAAATAAGTCCGAGCCGTTCCCAGCTTTTTTGAGAAATCTCGACAATACGCACCTTGATCGCCACCTGCTCCGGTGCTGCAGTTGGTACATTCAGATAATTGAGCACTTCAGGGGCGTAGAGCCTGGCAATCTGCTCAGCACGAATTCTTTCAGCATCGCTCTCTACAGTACCTTCCAGTACTGCAGCGTCAGCACGCTTGCTCACCCTCACAGTTGGGACAGCGATTGCTGAGGTGATCTGTTCTGGAGTCCAGCTCTGCTGCGGGAATACAGATATCTGCGCAAAATGGTAAGCATCTTGTCCTTGGACGATTAAATTGCTTGTTCCCACAGCTTTGCCGTGCAAAACGATTTCGCTGTCTGATAAAACAACTATTTCCAAAACATCGGGATTGCCTGAAATCACTTTAGAAATATCACTGCCTAACAATAGAAAGCTCTCCCCTTGAAGCAAGGACAGCTTCGAGGGCAAACTATCAAGTTGCAGCACTTGCCTTGCACCAGAGAGCTGGAAAAAGATCAGTATTAATAACGAGACAAGCATTATTTTCTTCAATTTTCACACCTCAATTTGGCCAAATTTCTTGAAATTTTGAACCTTGAATAAGCAAAATTGGTTTGCGCACCTCCACCTCAGGTTCAGGTTCTGGGATGTTTTTTTGGCTCTGCCTCACAGGAACCTTTTTTTGGGGCTGTGAAGCTTTTTGGGATGCCACTTTAGGTTTTGGTGGTTTAACAGCTGGCAGAGGAGGCTCTTCTCCTCTCAAAGGCCGCAGGACAATTCTAATCCTGCCTGTTTCTTCTGCAGCTGCTATTTTAGCTGCTTCTTCCCGTTTGACCAGCAAAGTAATGGACAATATCTGCTCTTTTTCTCCATTCTCAAGTCCTAATTGCCTGCCCACAGCTAAAACTTCCCGATCAGAGATTAGCACCTGGCTTTTCTGTTCCTCTCTTTGAAATAGAATTAAATCAACCCTATCTCCTGGCAAAAGCATTCCTGATAGACTGTTCACTTCATCTGTGGATATTGTCACAGCCCTCCAAAGGGGTGGGATTTTATGTGAGAAGCTGGCCAGCTGGTTTTCTTGCAAGAGGTGGTCTTTCTTCAGCCTTTGCCCTTCAGCAAGTTCTGCTGCCAGTACCATTCCCACAGCATCTTCAAGGCACGTCAAGTCTCCTTCCTCTTTAGCGCTACGAGGTATTTTCACCAACCGCAGGTCATCTTTCTTCAGCAGTGTGCGTAAAGGCAAATCTCGTTTTGCCACTACAATCTCTGTGTAGCGGGCGCTTGCCAAGACTTTCCTTTCTAACTGTTGAAGGTAAAAATACAAAGTCNNAGCCAGACCGTAAGCACGTTATCTTTTTGGCTGATCCCTAAACGATTAGTTTCTCGTTGCCACAGCTCCACATTACCGCTAAACCACCTCTCCCATCCTAAACTCCTGAGCCTGGTGCGGTAATTTGATATTTGCCAGGCCTGTGCATCAAAACAGGCAATTAAACAGATTCCTTTTTCCGTTTTTGCTGCAAAGCTAAGTTTTAGCTTCCCTGGCGGATCGTGTAGCATAGCCAATAACTCCTTTTGCATGTTCGTATCTCTGTTTACCTCAGAAATAATGGCCTTTTGAGTCCTGGGAAAATGAAAAATTTGCAGCTGTCGGTTTTCCTTTGTTAACTGATAAACACTCAATTCTCGGTATGAATTAGTGCGGATTTCCCAACCAGACTTTTTTGAGTCTTCTAACAACTCTTCCAACTGCAGCGAGGTAAGATTTCTCGCAGCTACGCTGCCTGGCAGGCCATTGATCAAAATTTTCTGGCCATCTATAAAAAACTGCTCTATAGCTTGGCCAGGCTCCCCTTTCCCTAAGGTTAGAATCAAAAAGAAGCAAGCTGAAACTGTAAACCATCTCATTTATTTCCCCCCTTTGCTACTTGCTTTTAGATCTCTGCCATGAAAAGCTCGTCACTTTCGCAGGTTCGTCTTTTGCCCATAAAGGCTTAGGCAATGTATAGGAAAGTCGTAAAGAATCAGCCTCTTGTTTCACTGTCAAGCGCTCTAGGTTTAGCACTAGATCCCTTTCTTGTAAAGAAGCAAGCCAGCTGCTCATATTCATTCCCTTTGCAAGCTGGGAAGCACCCTCCCAGGCTAAAGCATTTAGTTCTATGTTTATCAGCTGGCAATACCCAAAATAACAAATTGCGCTGCCAAATAAAACAAGCAAGGGCAACACAAGCACAAGCTCTACTAGCGCTGTTCCTCTGTCTGCCATCTTTCCTCCTCCTAGGGCAGAATTTCTGGTAGATTACATTTCATCTCTACAAGACCTGCCTTGTAGTTTGGTACAGGCAAAGGAAAAAAGATCTGCTCTCCCAAAATCCGCTCACCTTGCGCTGCTGCTTCTGCCACAGCAAACAGGGTAGTACGTTGATGACCTCCTACCGGTTCTGGTCCAGCCTTTCGCACTAGCAGTCGTACGAAGCGTTCGCCTGCTACTTTTTCCGGCGTAGTCTGCAGCCTGTCTTCAAGCCAAACGGGAATCGAACCCAAATAAGCTCTTGCAACCATAAGCGAAGGCAAAGCAGTCCCTGTAAGATAGTTAAGCGGGATGGCCAAAGCCCCGTGTTCGTTTGCCACAAACTCAGCCTTTGCGATAGCTGCAGGACCTGCAGTTTGGATAATAAGATCTTGCACATATTGCAGCTCTTGAATTATGTACACTGCTTCTCCATGTCCTAAAAAGGCAGACAACCCCATGCTCAGCATAGTGAGGTTTGTAGTTGCCAGCATATTAAGGCTGTCTGCCAGGACCCAAGCTGCGCTTTCGGCAGCTCTGTCTGCTACCATTTGCAATTGAATTCTCTCCAGAACGTTCTTTCCCAAGTTGAAATTAACTGTCAAGGCCAGAGCCAAAACAGCCAAACCAATGGCAACAAGGGGTAGAACCTGCCCTCTATTCCTCGATGGGAAGTTTCGAGCTGCCTGAAATTCGCTCAAGTCCTTGCCAGATTCTCTTTCGCCGCCAGCTGACTGCAACTTCAAAATCATCACCTTCCTGACTGCAGTTTACAGCTAAACTCAATGGATTTGCCCTTCTTCCCACTGTAAGGCTTAGAATCTGCCGGGCTTTGTTTTCTGCCTTTCCAACCCGAGCATCTGGCTCTGCTACCACAGCCAACCTTGCAGCTGCATAGGCTGCATAGCGGGCCAGAAAGGCATCACCAATGGACAAAGCCATCTCCCACATTCCCCAAAGCAGAAGGCATAAGCACGGTATGACTGCAATCAGCTCCAAAGTTACCTGTCCCCTCTGCACACCCTCACCTCCTCAGCTTAAAAACAGGGCCGTCCATACTCCCAAACTAAGGGCAACTGCGTAAGGGAAACCTTTGCCGCTGTTGGCCTTACCGCTGCTGACGAAAAAAGCAAAATCCATCAGTCCTGCCATGAGGCGGCCTCGAAAGAGGAGAAACCCACCAAAAATACCAGCGTAGAGGGCTGCAAAGAACCACGCGAGTGGAAACAAGCGACCTAAAGCGAGAGCCAGGGAGAGGGCGAATTTAACATCACCTCCTCCCAGCCAACCGCGGTAATACGCAAAGAAATGGAGCATACTGGTGAAAACGATTATCACCAGAACATCGTGCACCTCTCCCTGATAAGCTCTTGACACAATAGCAGGTAAGGCCAACAATAGAAGGTAATTGGGAATCTTCCGATAACGTAAGTCAAAATACGAGGATAGAACTGTCAAAAACAGCAGGAAAACTTGTTCTACCATTTTCACACCTTTCTTTCCTCTGGCTTGATTAGGCCACCGAAAATTTCTTAATTCGGGTTTACCTATTGATTCAACTGCTGTTCAAGCTCGCCGATTTTGCTGGCTAAAGTCTGCCCAAGCATCCGGACTCCCGCAACACATGCTAACGCTATAAGACAAGTTAAGAGACCATATTCAGCCATGCTTTGTCCTGATGTATCTTGCCAGAGCCTTTTAAGCAGTTCCATTTTCTCACCTCCTTTGCAGCCATAATGCCAGAGGATGTGGACTGCCTTACGGCTTCTTGGGAGCTGAATCCACAAGCATAACTTCCCGTGGTCCCCACGGTAGTTAAGTTCCTTTAGTCTTAGAATGCTGCTTACGCTTATAATCCCACATTTTCCTAACCCATCTCGGTGCAGAATTCAGCTCAGCAGGCTGTTCATTTTGTTCTGAACGCGCTAGCTGTGCAGTTTTTTTATGCCAATAATCCTGGTAGATAAAGGCCAGCTTCTCTCTTAGTTTAGCGGCTCTCTTCAACTGTTTGCTCCAATTGCGGGAAGTTTTTGCCTTTCTAGCAAGAACCCTTTCGGCCTTTTCGAGCCTCTTTTTCAAACGCCCAACCTTCAAGTCCAAAAATTCATCATTAAACAATTTATTTCCAGCAGACAGACACTTGCTCTGCTGTATTGAATATAAGACGAAAAAAATAACATACCATCTGCCAGATGATTCCCTTCTAACTGTTACCTCAGTCACCGGGCCTGGCAGCTTTCTGTGCAATTTGATCTTTAATCCTGGTATGCCAGGTAAAAACAGCCTAGAGCCCTGCACGAACACCCCATCACTTTTGCGATACCTCAAGAAACAGCGGCCTTTCCTCAAATTCTCCCGCAAACAGAGCTCTTGTAATTTGTTAGCTTGTTCTACAGTTGGATAAAGGCGATATTTATAACTGCGCCTTTCATACACAACCCGACCCTCCCTAGAAAAACGGCACTGCTATCACCTGAATTGCCCG
>LFTB01000096.1:12174-25692 GCA_001512905.1 Clostridia bacterium DTU084
AAGCAGTGTGACAACACAGAAAGTAAGTAATCTTCTTGCGGTCTTTGCTGATTTTCATATCAAAAATTGTAAAAATCCTGCTAGTTCAGATCGAAAAAATACCAAAAGTAGCACCAGAGCACACATTATCAACCTTTCCAATCATAAAAAATAGTTCACAATTTACTATTATCTTTTAAATTTGCATTATCAATTCAATTTTGCTATAATTAGTCAGGATTTTGTGGATAGCTTTCATACTTCCTCCTACAATAGAGTAAAGGCAGGTGAGAACATGAATGTATTGCCCTTGCGTGCCAGCCACATTGCCAAGGGGAATTACAGATGTAACGCCTTAACTCATGTGGCAACTAAAATGTCGCGAACACTATGAAGGAGGTAAAGATGAACACTATTCTACAAATCTGCGATAATTTTTCTAGCTATTTGTCTAAAAAAAAGCTTGGTCAATCAACACAACAAAGCTACTGTGCAGTTCTGAAGCAGTTCCTTCTTTTTTTGGAAGACAATTTCGGCTGGGAAGCCAACCAGCTGCTAGAAAAACATCACTTTCGAGGCTATTACCTTTCCCTGTTTTTGCAGCGCCAGGAGAAGAATACAACTTTAGAAAAGAAAATTTCTATTCTCCGCACCTGGGCCAATTCTTGCAATTTCAAATTGCCGACATACTACGAATTCAGAGGAACCATTCCCACCTTCGACGAGCTCAGACGCCTCTTTAACTCTGCACAGGGAAAGCAGCTTACAGGCATTCGGGACAAGCTGCTGTTGTTATTGTTGCTTGGTTATGGTCTTTCAAGCACCGAATTGAACAGAATCAAGTTACATAATATTGATCTGGAAAAAAAGCAAATGTTCTTAAATCAGAACAACAATTTAGAGGCCAGGACATTGCCTTTGATTCCACAATTGTACGATCTCCTGCAGCATTACCTTCAAGTAGCGAATCCTTCAGACAACTTGCTTCTAAACACAAATAACCAACCCCTCACCGAGGCTGGCATTCGCTTCATATTACAGAAATTGTTAGCCAAGGCTGGATTACCCAACTATTCTCCCCGGGATATCCGGCGTGGGTGGCTCAAATATTTATCCTATCGAGAACCCATTGCCATCGTGCTTGCTTTATCCGGCTTAGGACCACAGATGCTCAAACCCATGAATTATCAACAAATCTTAGAGGAATGGCTACATGCTTTATCCGAAAAAGCGACAGAAGTCTCTCCCTTCTAAAGTGAGGGTCTTCTGCCGCTGGATATTTTTTCCTTGATGCTTGAGTTAATACAAACGCCAAGGTCAAAGACTGCATATATCCAAATGCTACGACAGCATCTGAGCATGAGGTAGCCTGCTCCGCTGCTAGACCCACCTCAATTGTTGGAGGTAGTTCACTACAGACAAGTCAGTACAGTGCACTTTTCCGCAAAGTTAAGTATCCTAGTTTCACTCTCAAACAAATCAGGCTGCAAATACATCGGCGACAATCGGATTCGTATTGGCAAACGATTTATGAAGTAGACTGAAATCAAAACTGTCACGATTAAGCGAGATAAGATTGGCAGATTATTTGTCAAGAGATTGAGCAGGATGAAATCAGCACGAATAGGATCGACGGTTTCGATTTTGTCCTCAAGAATTTATTGACTGACATACCAGTCGCCAGAAGCCTGCCGAAGAGCACTGCGCAAAATTTCCAAACTCCACAAAATCCGTTCCCGTAAACAAAAAGGCTCCCATAGTCAGGAGCAGGCTAGACACAGACTCGCTTTAGCATACATTTATCTTCCCTAACAAGCGCTGAATTTTTATGTCAGTCTGACAGAACTTTTACATGCGAAAGCAGCAGCTCTCAAGTGGACAGAGAGCACAACGCAGCTTGCTGCACCCTAAAGAGCTGGGCAAGGGAATGTAAGATTGTTTAAGACCGCAGTTCCCGCTTGAGCCCTAGAACCTCACGACCCCAGGCGTGGGAGTGTGTCAATTGCCCTGATTGATGAAGTCAACAAACTCTTTTTGGTTAAGCAAAAATCTATACGATAATCCCTTATACGGAACTGTACGCTTATGGTCTGTTTGGTATCCTCATTTTTCTAGGTAATTTGCGCTGGGCAGAAGCTCGTCCTTGTGGTTGCGCAAAATCCTCTGGAGCATCTAGTTCATCTGCTTTTCCAAAATAAAGGTTTCAGGTCTACCGATAAGATTTTCCAGCTGATAAGGACCTTTTTTATTGTCGTAAAAGAGCCAAGGCCTGCTAAGATCCCTTACGTATGTATATCGTTGGGTTCGGACACTTCTATACTCTCTGCCCTCTACTCCCCTGTGCAGCTGGCCAAAGGTTTGGTAACAGGCGCTGAGGGTCCCTCCATCTTTCGGATCTGCCTCCCCCGCAGTACTGGCGAAAATCACATCCTTCAACTATAGGTGGAATAGACGCTGACATAATCCCAAAAGGGTTGGCATCAGATCTGGCACGGTGATGGAAAATTGCATCTTCTTTCCCTCTCTGTCAAACGGCTCAGGATAGCGCAGAAGCAGCGATACCAGTATAGACTCATCCCAGGGGTGCTGCTTGCTTTGTAGACCATGGGAGCCTAGCATGTCTCAGTGATCCGAGGTGAAAACCAAAATATGGCTTTTCTCAAGCTCCTCATCCAACTCTGCCAGCAGAACGTCTAAAGCTGAGATGTGGGCATAATAGCCAGCTAGCTCTCCATAACATTATGATCCAGCTGCTCTTGCACATTGGGCCGCAGCTTTATTTTTTCCGGATCGTAAAGAGCCCTGCGTTCTGCATGGCGTGTGGCAAAAGAGAAACAGGCACTGTGTTATACTCTGTCTCCCCAAAGGGCATTTCGCTCCCAGTTCAAAATAAAAGATCTTGTTGGCCCTTCCAAGTGCATGGATAGAGCAGTGCCGCCGTGGCAAACAATCCCGAATCTGCCGGCGAAAAAGGCTGCTCTGGAAGGCAGACAAGGGCTGTCTGAAATGTGGCAGCGGGGAAACGGACACTTCTCCTGCAATGCGGTCAATGTTGGGTGAGGTATTGCGGCAAAAGCCAAGCGCCCTAAATGAGCTAAAGGCAACGTTAAATATCATGATATAGAATTCACAAGGCAACTGAGCCCTTCTGTGTTCACACTAATGGCTCATAATAATCTCGCAAGTCTACAGGCAAACTCCATTCTGGATCCTGCATCAGCAGTAGCGCATCTGGATCCTCTGGTATTGAAAGGGGTGGATATTCCCGCCAGCTGTTCCCAGAGAGGGGCTTGGTATAGCCCTCCTTCTGGAAATAGGAGATTAGCTGGCTGCGCATTCGTTCTGCAGCCTCCCTGTATAAGGGGTTGTAAGCGCGGTTTCTTGTTTCTTCAGGGTCGTTTTTTCTGTCGAACAGCAGCTCTTTGTTGTCCGGAGCTGAGTATATATACTTCCAGCGCCTGTTCACTATCATATATAAACCCTCACGTCCCTCGGAGAACTGCCCGTAAACCGTCCTGTCTTCTTCTGGCATGCCCAGAAGACTCCTGCCTGGAAGGTCATTTGTCCAGCGAACTCCTGCTGCCTCAAGACACGTGGGCATTACATCCAGCAGAGATACAGGCGTAGAATTTAGCCCAGGCTCCACCCCCGGACCGCAGACGATAAGGGGGATCCTTGCAGCAGAATCCAAGAAACACCGTTTGCCGAAAGAATTGTAATCCCCTAAAAGCTCACCGTGGTCAGAAGTGAAGATAATCAATGTGTTCTCCAGTTCTCCAGTTTCAGAAAGGTAGTCGAGCAGACGGCCGATATTGTAGTCCACGAAAGATATGCAGGCATAGTAGTAAGCTCGCATGGTCCGCAGGAGGTTAGCGTCTGTTCCCTGATCGCGGTATTTATATCTGTTCTGAAAATGATTGTGATATGTCAATAAATGCTCATAGCCCTCTGGCCTTTTAGGCAGCGGCATTTGGTGGGTGCGATAGAGTTTGTTCCAGGGGGTCGGGACTTCAAAAGGTGGATGAGGCTTTATGAAGCTGGTCATCAGGAAAAAAGGTCGATTCCTGTCCCGTTCCTCTAGAAATTTTATACTCTGGTCCACCACCCAGGTGGTGTTGTGCAGCTTCGCTGGCAGCTGGGAAGGCTGGGGTATATAGTACATTTCGCTGCGCACACCGTGGGGATCGTGAACGTGCTGGTAGCCAGCTTCTTTCAGGCTGGCTATAAAATCGTCCCCAGGCGCCCCACTTACCTCTTCGCTGAAGGCTCGCCGCTGGAACCCCCACATTTCTCTGGGATCGTCAAAGGTAAAATGCATTTTCCCTATGCCGAGGGTTTCATATCCGCAGGAAGCAAGAACCTCCATTAGGCTAGTGTAGCCTGAAGGCATGGACTGATTGTTCACACAACCGGTTTTGTGTGGACTTTGTCCAGTGAGCATGGCGTAACGAGCTGGAACGCAGACTGGCGAAGGTGTGTATGCATTGGTGAAGCACACACCACGCTCAACAAGGCGATCTAAGACAGGAGTTTTCAGGAGCGGATTTCCCAAAGCACCGATGGTGTCGTAGCGCTGCTGATCCGTAAACAACAGCAGGATATTAGGTCGTTTAGACATATTCATCCCTCCAATTCTGCTGGCTGGAGAAGTTCTGCTTTAATATCAGCGCTCCAGCCGCAGAGCTTCTCGTGCAATTTTTGTAAGTGCGTATTTCTCTTCTGCTAAATTTTGGTTTTTTCCCGGATCATTTCCAAGAACATACAGCTAAAACCTCCCGTCTAATACCCAATGAGTTTATACTCTCCGATCCACATGATGCAGGAGTCCCTCCCTGATTTCTGCAGTGCGGGTAGTGCCAATAAATCGCCTCACAGTCTATTCCTCGCTCTCCCCTCAAAAGAGGTTTTCCAAAAGCATCCCAACTTGGAACAGTTTAGGATGCTTGAATTCTGTAATTATTACCACAACGTCATGATGGCAGTCGTCCGCTATAGAAACCTAGAGTATATTACTAACATATATGTAAGTCTATAAATCTATACGTTATTTTGATGATAGCAAATCTATCCAAATCTGTCAACTGATACTGCAGCATCAGGCACCTCTCCAATAAGCCCATCTGCATAAAATAAACCAGGGAAACAATCAGCTTGTTAAATAAAAAAACTGGCAGCGAAATCTACCAGTTAAAAAAAACTAACTTTTTCTGTTTTGGGCTCGATACTGTCCAGGCGAGAGATGAAATTTCTTTTTGAAACAGCGGGAAAAATAGTTTTGGTCGCTATAGCCTAATTCCAATGCAATCTCTTTGATGGTCAGTTCCGTTTCCAGCAGCAGTTTTTGAGCTTTCTGGAAGCGCTGCCGTTGGTAGTACTGGCTTAAAGTTTCGCCAGTGGCCTCCTTGTAAAAAGCGCTGATATATGCGGGACTGAGCTGGAGTTTTTGGCTTAATTCCGTCAAACAAACGCCTTTTTCTGCAATAAGCTGCCTGATCAGCTCAACTCTATCGGGCAAAATGCTCTGCACTAGCTTTGCGCTGACAAGAAAATTGGCGAGAACAGACAAAAACTTGCAGGCAGCCCGAAATCGCTCCTGATTTAGGTAGATGAGTTCTCTGCGGGCAGAGTAGAGCTCAGCTAAATCTAACTTATGGCCATCAGACCAGCTGGAAACTTCTTCTTTGATCCAGAACCACTCTGCCTCTGAAAACTTCTCCGGTGCAACCTGTCCCAGCATTAGGTAGCCTAAAGGCTTCTCTCCCTCGCGACTGACAGGTACAATACATTCCCACAGCTTCATATGACACTGGTAACAATAAAAAGCGCCAGGCTGAGCATAAGCAGGGCTCAAGACAGTTTCCATGGCCTGTTTGTCTGATTGGAGGCACCTTTCAAAGCCTGTAGGCACGCTCTTTATCATCTGGCAGAAGCGGGAGATTGCCTTGCCTTCACCTGTAGGCTCGAAGTGATTGCTTTTAAAGAGACAAACCCTGGTACCTGTAAGTTGGGCAAAAGCATCAAGAAGTCCAAGAACTTCCGGGATGGCAAGTACTTGCTGAAGCGGGGAGCTCATGGCAGCTTCCTCCTGTAAGCAGGATTCTATCATCGATTCAGATATTCGCTGCAAAGGAAAAGAACTCCTTTTTGAGAAATTTGTCTCCCTTCAAGCTCTGTTGAGCAATTTCAGCAGCTTCCAACGCTTTTACCCCTTCCCAACCCGTTGGTAGTTTGTTTTGGGCTATTTTCCCTTTAACAGCTGCCAGGAAATGCCGATAAACCTCGGCAAAAGCTTTCAGCTCTCGAGGAATGTTTAAAGTTACAGTTTCGTCTCTGCTATAGAGGACGAGCTTTTCGGTATCTGTATTGTAGCTTATGGTGCCTGTACTGCCTATTATTTCGTAGCAGCGGTAGCGCTTGGTTTGAGCGCAGCTTAGAGTATAAATCCAGCTCTCCTCGATTAAAACGAGGGTCCCGTCTCGGAGCCGGCACGAACAAATCACGTGATCAGGATTGCTGTATCCCTGCAGGTGAACACCTTTAGCTTGGATCTCTGCAAATTCGCTGCCTGTAAACCACCTGGCTAAATCAAAATAATGAACACCACAATCGAAGATGGGACCGCCTCCGCGGGTCATCAGGCTGTCTAGCCGCTTCTGTTCCCTCCAACCTGGACCTGGAGAGTTGAAAATGAGCCGCAAGACAGAAGCCTTGCCGATTCTGCCAGCATCAACCCATTTTTTCATGGTCAGGAGGGGTTCTGAAAAGCGTAAGAGGAAGTTAACTCCCAGAACCAGGCCCTGCCTCTCCATTACCTCCATCATTTCAATACCTTGCCCGACAGTTGCAGCAATAGGTTTTTCGCAGAGAACGTGCAGCTTCTTTTCTGCAGCTGCCATGACAATTTCATAGTGGGTTTCCACTGGCGTGGCCACCACAACTGCATCAAGGCACGGCTCATTGAGCAATTCCTGGAAACTCCCGTAAACCTTGGGTACCTTGAAGCGCTGGGCAATTGTTTTTGCTCTTTCCCGATCTATGTCCGCAACGGCAACTACCTCAACCTCAGGAAGCAAACAAAGCGCAGGCAAGTGGCCAAATTCTGCCACTGTGCCTGCGCCAACAAGACCAATTTTAACTGCTCTACCCATACTGCTCCCCTATCTACGAAATTGAAACAATCTTTCCTGATTTTGCAGACTCTATCTCTGCCAAAGTTACAGCAACGCTTTCCCTGGCAGATTGAGCGGTTACAACCTTGGGAGATTCCCCTTTTTCAAGACAATCTAAATAATATTTGATCTCATTATAGTAGCCACCAAGATCTGAGATGTTCCCGCCTGCTGCGGAGCTTTCGCTTGTGTCCTTTTTGATTTCAATTGAATAAGGATCTGCTCCGTCCCCAGGATAGACAATCAATCCCCGTTCTTCAAGAGCAAGGACAGCCTCTTGGAAAACAACCCTAAACTTCGCTTGGAAAGGAAATTTGGCAGGGTAATTCCAGCCGGCTTCAGCAGTTACCATTAGCTTGTCGTATAAATACTGGGTTGAGATGTGGCTTAAGCCGTACTGATCCTCGATGGCTGTGCTGAAGACAGCTTGCGGCTTGCCCAATAAATACAAGATAAAATCTGTATCGTGAATGTGCATGTCAAAAGCGGCGCCTCCTGATCTGGCCGGATCCAGCAACCAATTTTCCCATCCCCAGGTAGGCAGGGGACTGAGCCTGGAAAACCAAGCTCCTTGAATCTCGCCAAAACGGCCTTCAGTTGCCACCTGCTTCAGAACTTGGTACTCTGGCCAAAAGCGCACGCACTGGCCAACCATTAGCTTTACTTTGGCCTCGTCGACAGCTGAAATGATTTTATCTACTGATTGTAAATCTAAAGCAAAGGGCTTTTCACAGAGAACATTCAAGCCGCTAGCAGCTGCTTTACAGGCATATTCTGCGTGGAGAAACGTTGGCAGACAAATATCTACAAGATCTAGTTTTAAAGAAGAATCTGCCAAGAGCGCGTCAGGATCAGTATACACTTTAGCACCTTGCTGCTGTGCGATTTTCTCTGCTTTTTCCCTGTCCAGATCACAGACTGCAGCGACCTTTACATTGGGAAGAAAACTGTAGACACTGCTGTGCATGGTGCCCATGAAGCCGGCACCAATCAGGCCTACTCTAATCACCGCACTCCCTCCTCACGCCCCATGATTTTATCCATGGCTCTAGATGTATTCTCGATCCGCACCTCAGGATAATGCTGATAGAGTGGGATCATCTCAGCAGTCAGCCAGCCGTCGTAGCCCACTTCCCGCAGGGCAGACATAACTTCTGGCCAGTTGATATCTCCTTCCAACAAATCAACAAACCCATCAGCACCTGCTGCCCTTCTAAAGTCTTTGAAGTGAACCTTTTTGATCCGCTCGCCTAAAATCCTGATCCACTGCTCTGGATAGCCAATTTGCATCACATTGCCGACATCAAAGTATACGCCTACATACTCGCTGCCAATTTCATCGATGAAATCCCGCATCTCAAGGGGGCTCAAGAAAAGCTTGTTCCAAACGTTTTCGATGGCAATGGCCACTTTATATTTCTCAGCCAGGGGCACGAGCTGCTTGATCCCAGCCAAACTTTTGCTGTATGCCTTATCGTAAGGTACAACTGGAGCTGCAGGATCAAAGAAGATGTCAACTACACCAGGAATCACAAGCACTCCGTCTACCTTGAGATACGAGCCGAGCTCTAACATTTTGGCAATTAATTCTTTCACCCGCTCCACATCCTGCGGATCCTCGCTTGTGAAGTTCGCGCCCCAAAACTCTACAGAAGCCAGACCAGAAATTTCAATGCCGATTTCCTCTGCCCAACCAAGGATCTCTTCCATGTCCTTTTGCGTTGCGCTTGTGCTGATGTTTCCTTGATAGTAAACGCCCAGTTCCATCCCCTCGAAGCCAAAATCTTTTGCCTTCTGAAGACATGATCTAATGTCCGCTGTACCTTCTAAACCGCCAGGAAAAGACCAGTAACTAATAGCTTTTTTCACCCTTCTCCCTCCCATATTTAGATTTTTCTCTAATTTAAGTATAATCTCTCAGCAAAGTTCTGTATATGGAATAGAACGAGAAAGGTAGCACTTTTTTTAGATCAAAACTAGAAATAGAGTAGGAGAGCCATTTACATAGCTCCCCCCTCATCAAACCGTACGTGCCCTTTACCCATGTGATCAGATTGATAAATCATTAACTCTATATGATCAACCAATCCTATTCCACACGCTTCAGCTGTATCATCCAGTTCGTTTTACCGCAGTAGCGTAACTGTTAACGTCCACAGCATTTATCTGTGTGAAGCCACGTGGTCGCACTCCCTTCGGTTCCAAGTGTGTTATGGTCACACTTGTACTTCCCTGCTATGGGGCGTCTGACTCCTCTGTCAGTGACAGCAACTTCGGCGCAGCCTTATATGCTGGCACCCTGTTTTGCAGGTAAGACAGAGGCCTCACTGGGTCATCGCATCCACCTTCCGAAGATGCCCATCACCATCACCTGACAGGCCCCCGTTACTCGGACGGTTCATTGGGTAACAGGTTTTGGCTTCCCGTTATACTCGCACAGTCGCCGACCTGCCCGGCCGTTTCGTGATTCACGCATTATGCATTTGGGTCTGCTCGTCCGCCTACGGTCCTCTCGGTTCCCGCGTCTCCTCCAGACAGCCCCTCGCGGAACTGCCCTAGACTAGGCTTCCTAGGTTGCACCGCCGCTCCTAGGGGAGGACTTACACCTCCGTGGAATTGCCTTCCGTATTCTCGGCCCGTTTTACTTCCGTATCGTGGCCGCCGTTCTTAAAAGCAACCCTGTTGTGTTGATACACAACGAATGTGACTGCCCGTCGCACAAAGTAAAGGACTGTCCTGAAACAGCCCTTCACCTCATTTTCTCTTGTTTACAAACCCTAATTCTGCTGCTGCCCGCCGAAGCTCTTTCCGGAAAGCATTGTAGCGCTGGAACTTAAGGTGATATTCTTCGATTAAACTTATTCCGCCGCGGCCTTTGGCTGTTAAAACTTCTGCCAGGGCAACTAATATTTCTGCAGCTTTGTCGTAGCTGCTCCGGTACTTGTTGCTGACAATCGCATCTGCCCGCTCTTTTACCTGCCCTATGCACCAGTTGAGAAAAAACTCCTCCTGTTCACCTGATATAGGAATCTTCTCCTGGATCGTCTCCATAACTGAAGTATATTTCTGCAAATAAGCATCACTTACACGCACGGTCCTTTCCCAAAATTTCTCCACGAACCTAGTGTGCTCTGCCCTGCCTGCCAACAGCTTCAGCAGAAAGACAAGAACCACTGGTTTAGGATTGGTGCTGTAGCTCCAGCCGAGAGAGCTTTTCTCTTCGCAGCGGCTAACCGCTTCCTCATACCTGCCTCCTAAAAGGAACACATGGGCTGCCACATCCCCAGCCACAGAGGAGGTTTTTCTCTCATGATTGTTGCTGTAAGGCCTTTCGGCTTGCTCCAGTTCCCTAATTCTATCTGCAGCCAACTCGCAGATCTCTTCAAAGGAATCAACAGCGAGAGCTGATAAATACAAATCCACAAGATGCTCTAAAGTGGGGTGGGAAATAAAACGCTCCCTGCAGCCTTCAAGTTGCAGCTGATCATCCCGAAGCCTCCCGCCGAGCTTTGCCAGAACATCAGCCACTTGAGCCCTGACCGCGTAATCTCGAGGAATTTTAGCAAGACCCTCCCTTGCCACCTGACAGATCCCTTCTGTATCATCTGGGTCTAAAGCTGCTATCCAATCCAGATAAGCCAGAGGATATTCTTCAGGGTTCTGCCTCGCAAGATCCGCCACTGCATTAACACCACCTTGGAGGAAAACAGCTTCCCTGATGAGCGAACTGACAAAGCTCTGAGGTTGGTCTTTCAACAGCTCAAGCCAGTCCTGCAGAAAGCGGTGGAAATCTGGGAGCCGCTTATCTTGTGCGCCCATGATCTCTTTCAGGGAAAGGCCTCTGTCAAAATCATCATATTCGTTTATGGTTTGAAAAAGGCGTTCCGCTCTCTTCTCAGGTGGGGAATTGAAATAGATGGCTCTGCAGAATAAGGCCAGGTGCTCATCCATGTCCACATCCAGCATGTTGGTGCACTCAGGATCTCCAGGCAGATGGCCAGGCTCCCGACCCAGCTCTAATGCACTGAACAGCTGACTGTAGACTTCTTCTGCCTGTTTTGTTTCGCCTAAAAACAGCATTTCTCTGGCCAGGAGAAAAAACCGGTCCATCTCCCGAGCCCAGCTCTCATCCCCCCACTCCCTCTCTTCCTGGTAGACAGGATCCCATTCCCAGCCGGAGCAGTAGTCTCCGTCTTCCAAGCGCTGGATAAAAGCAGCGAGCTCCGCCATGATTGCATCGCAGTTAAGCCTTGATGAATCTTCCATCCCCGACTTATTAAATTGGGCCAAAAATTCGCACCTCAGGTCAGGGTGCACTTTTCTGGCTTTCTTGAGAAAAATATTTTTAAAATCGTCAACTGACAGGCTTTCCAAACGCCTCTCCAGTTCTTCCAAAAACTCTGTATATGTTAAGTTGGCCATGCTGCCCACTTCCCATCTTTGCAAATTCTCAAAAGATAAGCCTAAAAGAACGACAGCACAGACTAAAACTACCGTGTCTGTGCTTAGCAGAAAAAAATCCTATACCCTTGACAACTCATCTTTGAGGGCTCGCTTTCTCGGATATTTTTCAAGGAGCTGCTGCTTGAACTCCTGCGCCTCCTTTCTGCCGCCTGCTTTCTTCAGGAGCTTAATAAGCTCACAAACCCGCTGGTAGCCTCCCCTGTTATTGGCCCAAGCGGCAGTATGCTCTATGTACTGAATAAACAAGTCGTAAACCTCTTCCTTATATTTTGAAACAAGGTATTTATAGAAATACTCAATTAAGCGGGGATGCTTTTTTACATAAGCTAGCAGTCTCTGCCACTCTCCTTCCTCGATCAAAATGCTAATGTAGAGGCTGCTGTCAGCTTTTTTGTCTTTCTCTAACTGTGAAATAATTCCTGGATAAACAGAACGCCATTCTTCTGGCTCGTATGTGCTTTTCAGTTCCAGATAGTGCTCGAAGCTGCCATATAAAATGAAGTCCATTGCAAGATCTCGCTGTGCAGCACGATTCCCTAAGCGCTGATATGCAGTATAACGATATTCTTTCCACTGTTTTCGCAGTCCCCGAAATTTTCCGTCCTGTCTTTCACCAGCCAGTGCAAGCTCGACTACCAGCTCATAATCTTTTTTCTGCATTGCATCCTTAATTGCAAGTTCCCGGAAAGCGGAGTAGTGGAGGTTGGATTCGAGAAACTCCGAAGCCTTTTCCGGTCCGTCATATTTTTGAATTGCTCGATATCTGATCAGATTTACTCGTTCCGCTCACCTGCTGCTTCTCTGGCTAGAAGCTCGAAAATTTTTTCTTTTTCACCCTGCTCTAGTTTTTCATCTACTGCAGCCCTCTGGATTAGCTGGATGCTTTTGTCAATCATCCAGCCAACTACTCCATCAGAATCATCCGCAAAGGAAACCAGCCTTAACATTTCCTGCATTACACAAAGAGCGAGGTTAACTGCATGAATGTATCTTCCCTGTTCCAAAGCGCTGTGCGCTTTTTCAAGAACCATCTCCGCTCCCTTTATGGCATCACGTGTATGTCTGTAGTCCACAAAGCCAAAGCTGTCTGCATAGTTTTCGATATAGGTGCGGATTAGCTCAACAGCAACTTTTAATACAGCACCCTCGTCTTTATCGCTGAACTTCAATTTGAGGAGCTGTTCTATCTCATCGTATTCAGGTAAGATTTCAAGCAAAAACTCTATTAGCTCGTCTTTAGTCCGCTGTGAGAGCATGTTTTTTAGATCCGAAGTCTTTTGCTTTCTCGAAACAAACCGAACCTCTCCAGCTCCGTCCTTCAGATCCCGCAGGGCAAAGAACACTGCAACCTGATGTTTTCAGTATTCTCCCAAGTCGTAGGGGCAGTCGCAGAAGGTATAAGTTATATTTCCATGCTCGTCAAGGTCAACTTTGACCTTGTATAGCTCTCTCCCCTCGACTGTTGCCTCAAATTCATTGTCCTCTATCTCTTCTATTGAAGCAATGCAGTCGCTGTGGTAATAGTCCAGACCCCTTGCAAGGATCTGTTTCGCAACGAAATTTTCAAAGTTTTGGAGGTTCATTTGCTGAATCCTCACTTAATTAATGGTTGCAGTGGTTTTCGGGCCAAGCTGCAGCTTCCCAAGCCGTTTCAAAGCCCTGAGCTTGTCGCTGTGGCCCAGCTTTGCGCTTTTGATTGCACTTTCGAAAACAGCTATGGTCTGCTCATATTGTGAATCAGAAACCGGGTAGGGAAATCCGTCCTTGCCTCCGTGGGCAAAGCTGTAGCGCACCGGATCCTCACGGCTCACAGGCGCACCCCAGACTAGCTCAGACACCAAGGCGAGAGCTCTGATGGTAGCAGGACCAACCCCATCTACTGCCAACAGCTCCTCGAAGTTTTCCG
>LFTB01000103.1 GCA_001512905.1 Clostridia bacterium DTU084
TAACTCCGTTTCTTGGACAACCAACGCCGTCTTCTGCTGGACAAAATATGTCAGCAGCAACAATCAAATGTCTCGGGAAAGGATGGAATGACAATCAACCTCCAAAAGCAGTCAATTCAACTTGCAGCTCCTGTGGTTTTTTCCAATTTAGCTTTTACCTTATTAGGGTTTGTAGACACTCTTTTCATGGGCAGGGTCAGCACTCTGGCTTTAGGTGCTGTTGGTCTAGGCAGCATGACCTTCCTTACTGCATCGCTGTTTTTGAAGACCACATTAGCAGGGGCAACTCCTTTTGTTTCCAGGATGGTGGGGGCCGGCAGGAAGGACGAGGCCGGCAAATACCTGCAGTATTTTCTCTGCCTCACTTTGCTGCTGCTCCCTTTGATTAGCCTTTTGCCAGGCTTCTTTCGCCTTTTCTTCTGGCTGATGAAACCTGACAGGCAAGTTGCAGAGGCAGCGATGCAGTACATGGCTGTGCGCCTCTACGAGATTCCTGCTCTGCTTTTGGTCTCTAGCTTTACCGCTTTTCTTCTTGGGATCGGCAACTCCCTGCTGCCCATGATCCTCAATTGGGTTGCGGTTCTTGTTAATGTTGGCGCTAACTGGGTGCTGGTTTTCGGCCACTGGGGTTTTCCGCCTTTAGGTCTTGTAGGTGCTGCTTGGGGCACTGTATTTGCAGTGTGGGTTCAGGCAGTGCTGTTTGCACTTTGTATTTGGTTCTATTACAGAAAAGAATATAACCTCCACCGCTGGCACTGGCCCAGCTGGCAGGATCTTTGGCGGATCAGCAAAGTTGGTCTGCCTTTGGGCGTTACAGACTCAATTGAAGTTGGTGCCTTCACTGCGTTTTTTGCCATTATCTCGCGCCTCGGCACTGTGGCTTTGGCAGCTAGTCAGATTGTCAATCAAATTGCTGCTTTGGCGTTTATGCCTGGGTTTGCCCTGGGTGCTGCAACCGGATCTTTGGTGGGAAGGTATTTGGGGGCTGGACAAGCAGATAGGGCAGAGGAGCTGGGCTGGACAGGAACTAAGCTCTGCGTTTCGGTGATGGTTGCGCTGGGACTTTTCTTTGTTGCTTTTCCCAGAAGCATGGCCAGCCTATTCACTGCAGATAAAGAGGTAATTGAAAGTTGTATCTCCCTTTTGCGGCTCATTGCAGTCTATCAGCTTTTCGATGCAGTAAATATAGTTCTTCGTGGCGCATTGAATGGAGCAGGGGACACCCGCTTTACCATGACAATCACCATGTTCTTTGCGTGGGGGTTGTTTGTGCCGGGGTCTTATTTGGGGGCGTTTTCTCTGAAGTTAGGTGTGATTGGAGCTTGGCTGGGAGCGTTTGTTTATCTGGCTACATTGGGGGTAATCTTTTTCTTTCGTTTTCGGCATGGAGCATGGAAAGAGATTGTTATCTAAGATTTTAATAGGATCCCATGGAAGGTTGAGAATACTCAAAGTTCGGCTTTTTTATCGTTGAGATTGTCTGATTCTGTGATATAATGACAAATAGAGAGGAATTCGTTGTAATCTACTACAAAAAAGGAAAGCGAACTGCTACTAATTTAGGGAAAATGACGAGTTCGAGGAAAGATTCGAATTTAAGAAGACCATCGGAAGCTTCATCAAGTGTTATTCCAATATCTCTAAGTTCGTCAGTATGTACGATAAAGAGCTTTATCAGTTAATGATGGTAGAGGTCGGAAGGGCGGTATATAATAGATTGCAAAATAAATAATTAGTTAGAGTACTGCAAATGGGATACTCTTTTCGAATGTTTTAACGGTAGATTAAAATAGAGTTGCAGAGCTGAGCTTTTAATGATAGAATAACAATCGAGAGGAATTATTTTCCTCCATTTTGGCAAATAGAATTGTAGTAGGATGGAAGGGGCTTAGTATGAGTAGAAATGCACTTGCAAAAAAACGGCGGCAGCAGGTTGATTACACCAAGCTCACCGACGAGGAAGTCGTCGATTTAGCTCAAAAAGGTGACGACGAAGCCACAGAATACATCCTCAACAAGTACGAGAAATTGGTTTTCATGTGGACTCGTCCTTATTTCCTGCAAGGAGCCGAGCCAGATGACCTGCTGCAGGAAGGCATGATCGGCCTTTACAAAGCTGTTCGTGATTTCGAAGTAGGTTCTTCATCCTTTTGGTCTTTTGCCAAATTGTGTATCACCAGGAACATTATCAGTGCCATCAAGAGCACTACCAGGCAAAAGCATATTCCTCTAAACTCCTACACCTCTCTCCATAAGCCAGTCTACGAGGTTGAAGGGGAGCGTACCCTAATGGAGGTTATCTCCACAACCCAGGTCAACGACCCTGAAACCCTCATCCTGGAACGGGAAAGGCTGGCTGCCACGCAAAAGCACATCCGTGAATCCCTCAGTCCCTTTGAATACAATGTCTTTATGCTCTACATAAATGGCCTTTCGTACAAAGAGATGGCATTGCGTCTACAGACCCATACCAAATCCATTGATAATGCCCTCTGCAGGATTAAAACGAAGATCGAAAAGGTTTTATATTAGGAGGAGCCATGCAAGGAATTAGCGAGCTGGAAATGCTCTTGCGGTTGAGCTTGGCAGTGCTTTTAGGCGGCTTCATAGGTCTGGAGCGGGAAAGCCACCGCAGGCCGGCTGGCTTTCGTACTCATATTTTGGTTTGCCTCGGCTCTGCTTTGGTGATGCTGATTTCTATATACGCTTTCTCTGGTACCAACCGGGATCCGGCAAGGCTGGCAGCGCAAGTTGTCAGCGGGATCGGGTTTTTAGGCGCAGGCACCATTATGAGAGAGGGCACTACCATCAAGGGCCTTACCACTGCAGCAAGCCTCTGGGTTGTCAGCGGCATTGGCCTTGCAGTGGGCAGCGGTTTTTATCTGTCAGCAGTAGCTGCTACCGCCCTTGCGGTGCTGACGCTAATGTATCTGGACAGTATTGAACACAAAGTCCTCAGCAAGTCATTTTTTCAAGTGCGGCTCAGAATGGTTGACAAACCTGGCGAGTTCGGCAAATTAGGAACCTTACTGGGACAGCTGGGCGTTAACATCTCAGCTTTAGCAGTGGAAGAAGGAAAGGACGAAGAGGCAATAGTTGTGATGCAGCTTCACTTGCCGGGTGGACTCGATCGCTTCGCAGTTTTGGATAAGATTGGCCAGCTTGAGGGAATAACTAAGATCCAAGTTGATGATTGACTGCTAAAGGGGCGAATTGTGTTGAACTTTTTGGTCACCAATGACGATGGAATTTGGGCGCCAGGGCTTAAAGCCCTGGCTAGTGCTTTAGTAGGGCTTGGTAAAGTCTGGATCGTGGCACCTGACAGAGAACGGAGCGCTGTAGGCCACGGCATCACAGTCCACAAGCCATTGATCCCTCAGAAAGTGGAACTTGAGATCGGTGAAGAAGCTGCCTGGAGCTTAAATGGGACTCCAGCAGATTGTGTGAAGCTGGCTTTGGAAGTTTTACTCCCCGAGCCTGTACAGTGGGTCTGTTCAGGGATCAATGCCGGTGCTAATTTGGGTACAGATGTCCTGTATTCAGGCACAGTTTCTGCTGCTGTAGAGGGAACAATCTACAACTTGCCGTCCCTTGCTGTTTCAGTGGTAGAAAGCGAAGGCAATTATTCTCTTGCAGCCTCTTTTGTCAAAGATTTGCTCAGCAAACTGGCTGAAAAGCCTTTAGACAAGCCAACTCTCCTCAATATCAATGTGCCTGGAGGCAGCCCAACGGAAAGCGCCATCACCACCTTAGGAGAACGGCGTTACTGCAACGTTTTCGAGAAAAGAAAAGACCCGAGGGGACGCGCGTACTTTTGGATGGGCGGCGAGCAGGTAGACTGCATAGATGACCTGGAAAGCGATGTCAGGGCTGTGCAGGAGGGCAAAATTTCCATTACTCCCCTCACCTTCAAGCTGACAGACGAACAGATGAGGCAGGAATTAATGAAAAGAGGACTGTAGCACAATAGCGCCTTCTCGCATAGGATAGAGTAAAGCCTTTGCGGGGAGGGAAGCAGAATGGTTGTCCTCATCTGGTCCGGGGTGGCCTTGTTCGCTATAGTCTTAACATATGCAGAAGTGGTCTTGGCGAAAGCCACCATGAGAATGGCGGCACTGGAAGGTGAAGGAAATTTACAAATTGAATCTCACCATTTCAGAGAGAAAGCCTTTTTACAATTGCTATTAGGCCTTTCTTTCTTTTTTTGTGTTTTATTAGATATCCTTTTGGCATATTCTTTATGTAGGGGAGGATAATCTTTGGGGCATAAAATAGTTTCCACCTGGGAAGTTGAGGAGACCGATGGGCTTGCGTTGGTTCTCACTTCCTTAGTTACCTTCTTGAACAAACAACTAAAAGACCGCGATTTGATCTTCGGCCTTACCCGCAGCGAGGGAAAGCTCGAGATAACCATCTATGAAGTAGAAGGGACTGAAGAAGAATGACGAAAATCGCAGTCATCATGGGCGGACGCTCTTACGAACGAGAAGTTTCGCTGGTTACAGGAAAACAAGTTGCAGATGCACTGCTTTCCCGAGGTTATGAGGTAGTGTGTCTGGACATCACAGACAGCCTTTACAATGACCTTCTCAACGAGAAGCCAGACTGTGTGTACATCGCTCTCCACGGCAGTTTGGGCGAAGACGGCTGCGTTCAGGGTTTGCTTGAGATTTTAGAGCTGCCTTACGTCGGTTCAGGAGTTTTAGCCAGCGCTTTGGGGATGAACAAAGCCATGGCGAAGGAAATTTTCAGGTCCCACTCCATTCCCACTCCCAGCGGCATTCTATTGGAAAGAGGCCAGAAGGTGCCAGCCAACTTGGCTGAAAAACTTGGCCTTCCGCTTGTTGTCAAGGCAAACTCCCAAGGATCTGCCGTTGGTATTGCGATTGTCCGCCATGAAAGTCAGCTTGACGATGCTATAGCTGAAGCTTTTACATATGATGAAGCTATATTGGTGGAAGAGTACATTGCCGGCACAGAGGTTACCGTCGGAGTGTTGGGCAATCCCCCCGAAGCCCTGCCGGCAATTGAAATAGTTCCCCATAAGGATTTTTACGATTATGAGGCTAAATATCAGCCAGGGATGAGCGATCACCTGATTCCGCCAAGGTTGCCGGAAAAAACCATTAAGGTAGCGCAGGAACTGGCTGTGAGGGCTCACATGAGCCTCGGGTGCAGGGATTTTTCCCGAGTTGATTTCCGTGTTACACCTCAGGGAATGCCTTATGTTCTTGAGATCAATACTTTGCCAGGTATGACTCCAACGAGTTTGGTTCCTGATGCGGCAAAAGCCTGCGGCATTTCCTTTGCGGAGCTTGTGGATCGCTTAGTACAGATGGCGCTGTCGCGCAGCATGCATAAAGGGGAGAAGGCAGGGAATAATATTCATCAGAGGTGAATGTTATGGTTGAGAACGGGGATCTTAACCTAAAACTTTCTGATGAAGAGCTAAGCCGTAAACTTAGCGTGGGAGAGGCCGAATATCTCGGCAGCCGCAAGCGCCTTGACGGACAAATTTGCGATTATTACCGTCTGTCCGATGGTGAGCAGGTTAGTTATATCTTCAATGTGAGAACAGAACAAGAGGGGTGATGCCCCTCTTTCTTTTTTAAAGAGCAGGAATTAAACAAGCTCTGTCGAAAATATAAATTAGGGGAAGAAAGGAGACTTAGGCTCCTAAAAAATAAAAGGGAGGTCGATGCCGATGAACACCTTAGGGAAACAGGATGTCATCAACGGTCTGAAAAAGTGCAAGCGCCTTGCCAAACAGGATCTCTTGGCCAGCTCGCTGACTTCACAGCCCGAGTTCTGGAACAAGCAGGCAGAAGTGAGAAGACAAATCTACGGCGAGCTTATTGAGATCGTGGAGAAAAAAGGCGTTGAGGCAGCGACAAGCTATGCCTTAAAGGCTTTTGTCAAGCTCTCGCCGGACAATGATTCTCCTGAGGTCCGCGGACAAAGGCAAGCCTTGAAAATGTTTTTTACAATTTTAGGTATGGATGAGCGAACAGCCCTCCAGGAAGCTAAGCGTGCAGTTGGTATGGAAACTTCGTCAGCAGTTGCTACGCAAGCGAGCCTGTGAGGGTTTTTTTATAAGTATATTTTGTACGTGGGGAATCACTTTTCCCCACGTTTCCTTTTAGAAAGGGGTATTTAGGGATATACTAAGACAAATTACCCTCTCTAAAAGGAGGATGACTTTGAAGAAACACTCGGCTGCTCTCTTCATTATTTCCTTGTTTACAATGGGACTTTTGATTTCTATGGACAGGGAAACAAATCAAGAGACAAAGCGAACTATTCCTTCAGCGCCTCCTGTTGTGGAAAAAACAGAGCAGACTGAAAGGGAGAAGGATCAAGTTCCCCCTTTTTGTTCCTGTCAGGATGAAGAGAGAAGTGTGATCCTTTCTCTAGGCGACAGCGGGCCTGCTGTGGAAAACCTCCAAAAAAGCCTTTCCTCGCTGGGCTACACACCAGGAGTTATAGATGGCAAATTTGGCCCCAAGACTTTGGCAGCATTGAACCTATTTCAAAAAGAACACAGCCTGCCTGTAATCGAAAGAGCAGGGAGTGAGATTTGGGAGGCTTTGAGGGAACAGGAATCAGAGATGGTTTCCACAAAAAAACCTCCGCCTGAAGGTGAGGTAACACTGCTCATAGAGCTTAACCGTCTCAAGCTCACAGTTTTTGCTGATGGAAAACCATACCACGAGTTTTTAGTTGCCATTGGCAAGTCTGACACTCCCTCTCCTGTTGGCGATTGGGAAATCACGGAGAAAGGCAGCTGGGGCGGTGGGTTCGGCACCAGATGGATGGGTCTGAATGTGCCTTGGGGGAGGTATGGAATCCACGGCACAAACAAACCTGGCAGCATAGGTTCTGCTTCCAGCCACGGCTGTTTTCGGATGTGGAATCGCGATGTTGAGGTTCTTTACGAGTGGGTAAAGAAAGGGACTAAGGTAAAGGTTGTTCACGGCTCCTTTGACCCGCTAGGTCCCCAAAGACGCAGGTTGCACCTTGGTGTGAGGGGATCTGATGTATATATCGTCCAAAGACGCCTTAAACAGTTGGGGATTCTGGAAAAAGGAATCGACGGCATTTATGGTCCCGCCACTATAAAGGCAGTGAAGGAATTTCAACGCCAACACAAACTGCATCCCCACGGCGAGGTGGATATGGCAACTTATCAAGCCTTAGGGTTTATCAACTTTGAGTGAGCACAGCTCACTCTCTTTTTTTAGCAGGATTCCTGTTCTGAATGAAGAATAACTGAATAGAGTAAATTGTTACCATTCTTATAGAATAAAGAGGAGGAAGAGAATTGGCCAGTGCACTAGAAAGAATTTTGCAGCAATCAGCAGAAGATGCTGAGAGATTGGGTTTGGAACATATGCCTAGAGAGGTGAATCAGCAGCCGCAAGTCTGGCGGCAGACAGCTGAATATATAATCAGCCAAAAAGACAAAATTTCTGACATCCTCGGCAAAGGACAGCAGTTAATCTTAAGCGGCGCAGGCACCTCAGACTATGTGGGCAGATCAGTGGAAACCCTCTTGCGCAAGCGCCTGGGAAAGGATGTAGTAAGCCGTCCTTCCACAGACCTTGTTACAGACCCAGAAGGGCTTTTCCCCAAAAAACCTTTTGTATTGGTTTCTTTTGCCAGATCCGGCAACAGCCCTGAGGGCAATGCTGCCTTTGAGCTTGCTAATCAGCTGCGTCCAGAATTCGCACACCATATAGTTGTAACGTGTAATCCAGATGGTGTGCTGGCGCGGCTGGCCAAGGAGAGCAAAACGCCTGCCCTTTTGCTTTTAATGCCGCCTGAGACAAATGATAAAGCCCTTGCCATGACCAGCTCCTACAGCAGCATGGTTGTGGCAGCTCAGGGATTTGGTTATTTGGATGAGCCAGAAACGTATAAAAGCCAGGTGGAGCAGCTGGCCAAAGGGGCAGAGGGCTTTTTAGCTGCAGCTGCAGATCCCATGGAAGAGCTTGCAGGGGAAGGCTTTGCCAGGGGTGTATTTTTAGGCAGCGGTGCGCTGTTTGGGGCTGCCTGGGAAGGCCACCTGAAAGTACAGGAGATGACAGCAGGTAAAGTGATCTGCAAAGCTGAGAGCATGTTAGGGCTCAGGCACGGTCCCATGGCAGTGGTCCATGATGATACAGTCGTCTTCACTTTCCTCTCCTCAGATCCATATGTGGCAAAATACGAACTAGATTTGCTTCGAGAGATCAAGCTGAAAGGTATTGGCTATAAAACAGTGGCTGTCTGCCAAAAAGCCACCACTGAGGTAGAGGAACTTGTGGACATCGTCTTGGAAAGCAAAACTGAGCTGCCAGATTTCGTGCTGCCACCTCTTTTTATCGTGCCAGCACAGCTGTTGGCTCTTTTCAAATCCTTGGCCTTTGGCCTTAAGCCTGACAACCCCAGCGAAGGCGGCGTGATCAATCGAGTTGTCCAGGGAGTGCAGATTTATCCGTATCCTAGCGCTTGATTTTGCTCAGCATAATTTGCCAGGTAGAAAGGCCTACTGTTACAAGCTCCCAGCGTTGAGTTGATTCAAGATGGATCTCACCTTCTACGGCGAGATAAGCCCTTTTCACCTTGTGGCCGGGGATGAGTTCTGCTAGTTCTCCCTCGAAATCCACAAGCTGCTCTGGCAGTGGCCGCCAAAGCAAAACACCGTTGGCAAAAAGGGAGAACTTTGGCCCCCAGGTTACGAGTGGTTGGGTTTTTCTGCTGGCATTTGGTTGAGAAGCTGCCAGCAGCCGTGCAGCCTCTAGGCAAAGAGTCCCCAGGGTCTGGGGACTTTTCAAATATCCGGCAAATCTAGGGAAAGTGATGATGGCAGAGTTGAGGCCAATGAGCTCCCTGATTTCCATGAGTTTTTCCACTGGCAGCGCATCACGGCAAAAACCGTGAGCAATTAGTTCCTGTCTGTCTGTTCCGCCGATCACAGGACAGAGGAGGAGCTCTGGATCTAAAGCCAGGTTAGGTAAGTGATGGCCGCCGTCGAAGACTACAGCGCGGGCTATGCCTGCCCGCTTCAACAGCTTGGTAGAGGCGTGATCTTTTTCGCTTAACCTTGCTCTGTCTGCTGCTGAAGTGTCGCAGACTAAATCAGCACCCAGCTCCACTGCTCTTTCTGTGGCCTTGCGGACGTAGGCAATCCTCTCCTGATAGCTGAGGCCGTTCAGCTCCCAGGGAGTGAAGACTACGATGAGAAAATCAGTTTTCTCGATTTCGCCTTCCCTTGAGAGCTGGCTGCTGCTCAGCACTTTCCAGTTTGCAATAGGCTTGCTATGCCACGAGCCTCTTGCTTGAACTGTCAGGAGCTTCTGTCCTTGCCAGGATAAAAGCTCTCTTGTAAACTCTCCGGCGAGCCAATAGTAGATAGGAATTGGCCAGACTGCAACCTGAATTACCAGCAAAAGGCTTGCTGTGCTCAAGGCGAAAGCGGCTTTTTTCTTCACCAATGTCACCTCAAGGGTAGTTTGTCCATTTTCAAAAATCTGAATGAGATTGGAAGTGACGTAAATGGTAAATGTTGTCGCACACCGGGGTTTCTCCGGCAAATATCCAGAAAACACGCAAATAGCTTTTGAGAAGGCTTTAGCCCTCAATGTGGAGATGATAGAGCTTGATCTTCATCTTTCACGGGATCGGCATTTAATTGTCATCCACGATCCTACAGTAGATCGCACAAGCGATGGTACAGGAAAAGTGGAAGAACTAACTTTGGCAGAAATCAAAAGCCTTAATGCAGGCAGCTGGTTTGCGCCCGAGTTTCACGACCAGAAGTTCCTCACCTTTCAAGAAGCGTTAGACATCATGGCCAATAAGGTAAGGCTCAACATTCACATTAAAGCGTATGACCACGACCGCGAAATTATCGTGCCGCTGGTAGTAGAGGAAGTGAAAAAAAGGGAGCTATTTGACAGTGCTTTTGTAGCATCAGACCAGGATTCTTTGGTTTTAGCGAAAAAGATAGAGCCGCGTCTGGTTATCTGCAATCTATCCACAGAGCCCACAGAAACATATATCGACCGCTCTCGGGAAATTGGCTGCCAACTGCTGCAGCCTGGAAATTGGCAGGTTGACTATGTTTTTATGGAGAGAGCGCATCAGTTTGGCCTTGAGGTTAACCCCTTTTATGCAGACGATGAAGCTGAGATGCAAAGGTTAATCGACTGTGGTGTGGATGGCATTTTAACAAATTATCCTGATCTACTGCTTAGCATAAGGGATAATCTAAACTAAACATGGCAATAATAGCCACATGAAAAATTATATTTTCAGTAGATTACCAAAACATGTGGGGATCATCCCTGATGGCAACCGCCGCTGGGCGGAGCGGGAGGGGAGGGGCAAGGAGGAGGGCTATCAATTCGGCTTGACGCCTGGCCTCGAGCTTTTCAAGCTCTGCTGTGAGCTTGGTATAGAAGAACTTACCTTTTATGGGTTCACTCACGACAACACCAAAAGGCCTGCAGTACAAAAACGTGCTTTTCAAAAAGCTTGTATAGATGCAGTACATATGTTAAAAGAATACGACGCTGCTTTATTGGTAGTTGGAAATTATACATCGCCATCTTTTCCCAAGGAGCTCTTGCCTTTTACTAGCCGAAAAACCTTCGGCAAAGGAGGGATCCGGGTTAATTTCCTTGTTAACTACGATTGGCAATGGGATCTGTTTCAGGCAAGCCAAAGCCAGTTAGCTTCTGGGGGAAGTAGCCGTCAGTTTGCATCTTCCATCGCATCGTATGATGTCTCTCGGGTTGATTTAATAGTAAGGTGGGGAGGACGAAGAAGGCTCAGCGGCTTTCTTCCAGTGCAGTCTGTCTATGCTGATTTTTACATTATTGACGACTATTGGCCGGATTTTAAACCTGACCATTTTATTGAAGCTCTAAGATGGTATGAGAAGCAGGACATAACTTTAGGAGGTTGAGATTATATTGCAGGGTAGTCGCCCTGCATTTTTTAATATGAATTTAGTAGGAACGCGAGATATCATAGGTCGTACTCGCTCGGATGGATAAAGATTAGCTAGACCTGTAATAGCTAGACGCTGCTTTACAATTATGGTAAAATTTAAAAAAGACATCAAAAAGGAGGGGTGTAAGATGAATCATCCCAATTTAGTAGACCATGATGAATATAAGCGTTGGTACGATCAGGCACAGTACACAATGGACTCTGCTCAAAATGACTTAGAAAACGAAGACTTTGTATGGGCTTCTTTTAAGTGTCAACAGGCTGGCGAATATGCTGTAAAAGCAATATTGCGTTCATTAGGGCTTCCTGCTCGCGGTCATTCCATTTTAATGTTGATTAAGGAACTCACTAGTCAAGAGATAGAAGTCCCAGAACAGGTTGAATCCGCAGCGCGAGAACTTGATCGGCATTATATTCCGCCCAGATATCCTGATGCCTTCCCTTCCGGTAGTCCTTTTGAATTCTATGATGAAAGCACAGCAAACTCTGCTTTTCAAGCTGCCAAAACTATATTAGACTTTGTACGCAAACTAAAGGAGGTGTTTGATGCGGATGCAAAAGGTTCTTAAAAAACGAAAAATGCAGCAAGAGCAAATGATAGAGCTTGCTAGATCATATGCCACATCTCTGAACCAACAGATCGGCCCACTTTCCGCAATATTAACTGGTTCTGTAGCAAGAGGTGATTTTAATCTTCATAGCGACATCGATGTTTTAATCATATCTGAAAAGCTTCCTTCAAATCCTCTCGAACGATCCAAGTTTCTCTATAGTATAGCACCACCAGGGCTAGAGCCAAAAGGTTTTACCCCTCAAGAGTTCGAAGATTATAAGGCTAAAAAAAACCCATTAGTCCTTGACGCTATAAGTTACGGTATACCTTTGATTTAATCGCTGATAACTTAGAAACGATCAAAAAATTCGGAAAAATATTCTGAAAAATAAAAAGGAGTATTTTTTTGTTAAGCATAATTGTTAAGTTTGCATTAAACAATTGTGAGATACAATTATTAGAATGCACCTAGAAAGGTTTGATGGGTGGTTCAGCAATGACAGTAATTGTTAAATTTGAATATGAAATACAATTTATTTTAGAATGCTTTTTGACTTAAGTGGTGACTATGATTCCAATAACTTTAGGAATTGCGAAACTTTTAATATAACAATAGTAGTTGTGAGTGAAAACACTAAGCACGGTATTCCTTAAACAGCAGACCATGATGGAAGAAACAAAAAGTGTTTTCGATTTTAAGAAAAAAACTACACTTGAGCAAGTCGATGTTTATAATTCTAAAGCATTGCAGCTTGGAAAGATATGCAAGATATTTTTTATGTGTTTACTTCGCATAATGTATCTTATGTAAACCAAGCTCTATTTTTTAAAGGCGGGCATAAAACCCGCCTTCATTTTAACCTTGCTCGTCTGTGCTCTCCTCTGCTATGTCCTCTCTAATTAAAAATAATGTAACTGGCACCTCAGTAATATCTTTTTTGCATTGAGGACATATCCATGGACCATGTTCACTTGACGAGTATGACTTTTTGTTGCAATGGAGACATATTTTAGTGAACAAATTATTTTGCCCCTCCTACAAACTCATTTGTTTCCTCCCGCTTCGCTCCGGAAAATCTTTCCCACTAATTTGTTTATTCGAGAAGCATTAGGTTTTTTCCTGCATTTATTGCCATAATTTATGTAAATGCTAATAACACTTTTCTTGTACGCGGTCCGTCAAATTCGGCAAGGAATATCCCTTGCCATGTTCCAAGCTGCAACTTTCCTTCTTGAATCGGTATACTGTGACTGTTTCCGCAGAGTACTGCTTTAACATGCGCTGCAGCGTTTCCTTCTAGATGTTCCCATTCTGCTTTCCAAGGAACCAGCCGATCAAGAAAATTTTCAAGGTCCTTGCAAACTGCCGGATCCGCAGCTTCATTGATAAACAGACCTGCTGTTGTATGATGCACGTAAACTGTGCATAAACCCTGTTGATAATTTCGTTCTGCAATGACTTCTTGGATCTTTCTTGTTATATCTATAAATTCAGTGCGTTTTGTTGTTTTAATGATTATTTGTTCCAACATTCTGAAAACACCTCCTCTGCCAGGGTTATAACCCTGGACAAGTTAATGATTGCAGGTGCTGCAGTTTTTCGAAGAGCAGCAGCTGCAGCTACCTCCTGAGCTTACTGTTCCACCAGAAGCTGTTCGAAAAGCGAAGCTCGAAAGCAATCGTTTAACGTTTATGCTGTCGCATTTCGAGCAGCGGGGTGGTTCGCTTTCTGTTGGAAAAACTAGTTTTTCAAAGGTAGCGTTGCAATCCTGACAAACGTATTCGAAGATGGGCATTGTCCACTACTCCTCGGTATATAGTATACACAATTAGTTAAAAATTACTACAGAATGATTTCGACTAATTGACCATTTTTTAAGCCTGCTGCATTGGCCTCATCAGTATCCACGTGAAAATCTAGTGCAAATTTTTCGCTGACCCTTACCAAAACCTCGTCGAATGTTAATGCCCTCTCCCCTTCTTTGACCCTTACTGAAACGAGCTGTTTGTCTTTTAATCCTAATCTTTCAGCATCTGCTGGCGTCATATGAATATGTCTTTTTGCAATGATAGCTCCTTCTTTAAGTTCTACTTCTCCCTTGGGACCGACGATTTTCAGCGGTGCTGAATTTGCAAGATCCCCAGAATCTCTCACTGGCGGCTCGATGCCTAATGTAAAGGCATCTGTACGGGAAATTTCAACTTGGGTTTGAGAGCGCAATGGCCCTAGAACTCTTACATTTTTAATCTCCCTTTTAGGGCCTACCAGTGTAACTTTCTCTTCTGCAGAAAACTGCCCTGGTTGGGTGAGAGCCTTGACAAACGTCAACTCTGAACCAGGGCCGAAGAGTTTGTCCATATCTTCTCTACTCAAATGAACATGGCGGGCAGAAATACCCACCGTTACTTTGGAAATAACCTTTCTGTCCACGTTGGGTCCTTCCTTTCAGTTATATACTATTACTATCATCATAGAATAATTCGACAACACTTAACGAAAATCCTGCTAATATTTTCGATGCAGAAAATATCTGTTTTCTAAAGGATTTTTCTCTGAAATGTAGAATATATTATCGTTCATGCATACATATCACATTATAGAAAAGGAGGTACGATCTGGACAAGCAGATCGGCAAAAATGAT
This sequence comes from Clostridia bacterium DTU084, assembly GCA_001512905.1. Taxonomy (GTDB): domain Bacteria; phylum Bacillota; class DTU084; order DTU084; family DTU084; genus DTU084. The sequence continues at coordinate 14,195 of LFTB01000103.1, forward strand.
GGAACAGTTTTTCAAACTAAAAGAGCATGGGACAAATGTAAAAACTGAACTCTTAGCAGGGGCAACAACATTTATTACTATGGCCTACATTATCTTCGTAAATCCATCAATTTTGGCTTCCACTGGTATGGATCAAGCCGCAGTTGCCACTGCTACAATTCTCTCTGCTGGCATAACCACTATTCTTATGGGCCTATTCGTGAACTATCCATTTGCCCTAGCTAGTGGCATGGGATTAAATGCCTTCTTTGCGTATGTGGTTGCAGCGTCAGCAGGTTGGCAAGTAGCCTTGGGTGCGGTTTTTATCTCTGGTATCGTCTTTCTCCTTATTTCTATCTTTGGTATTGTTGACTACATTGATAAAGCAGTTCCAGTTTCTTTGAAGAAAGCGGTAGCTGCAGGTATTGGACTATTTATCGCTTTTATCGGCTTGAAAAATGCCGGAATTATTGTTGCGAATGAAGGTACCTTAATAGGTTTAGGAAATCTTGGTGAGCCAAATACAATGCTAGCCCTAATCGGCCTTGGAATCACTGCTATTTTGATGTCCTTAAAGATTAAGGGTGCAATTCTAATCGGTATTTTGCTGACTACACTGATCGGAATACCCATGGGGATTACTAAATGGAATGGGATTATAGGACTACCTGCTTCCCTAAGCCCAATCCTCTTTAAGATGGATTTAGCTGGCGCTTGGAAACTTGGTTTCTTTACCATTTTTTCATTCTTATTTGTTGACGTTTTCGATACTCTCGGCACACTTATGGGAACAGCAGCAAAAGCTGACTTCCTCGATAAAGATGGACGCCTTCCTAAGATAAAGAATGCAATGCTTGTAGATGCTGTTGGTACTTGCCTTGGTGCAGCACTTGGGACAAGCACTGTGACGACTTATGTGGAAAGCTCTGCAGGTATTGCAGAAGGCGGCAGAACTGGTCTTACAGCTGTGACCGTAGGCGTTCTATTCCTCCTATCGCTCTTCTTCGCTCCTCTGGCTCTCACAGTTCCTGGAGCTGCTACTGCACCCGCTCTTGTGATTGTGGGTGTGCTTATGATGAGTGCAGTAATGGGTATTGATTTCAACGATTTCACTGAAGCGTTTCCTGCCTTCATTACTCTTGCAGTTATGCCCTTCTCTGGAAGTATTGCCACTGGTATTGCAGCTGGATTCCTGGCATATATTGTAACAAACCTCTTTTCTGGTAAGGCAAAGGAAATTCACTGGTTTATGTATGTGCTGGGATTAATTGCGCTACTTCACTTTTTTGGATGAAGATTGAAAGGACAGGTGAGCTTTCAAGCTCTCCTGTCTTTTCGTTGCACCAAAAAAGTCTTTTTTC
>LFTB01000114.1 GCA_001512905.1 Clostridia bacterium DTU084
GATATTGCCCCACGCCGATAGACTGAGGCGGCACTTTCACAAGCTCCGCCAAAGGATCCTGCAGCCTGCGGGCGATGGAAATGGCGCCCCTCATGCTTACATCCAGATCAGGAAACTCCTCCCGGGCAGTTTCTGATGCCGAGTAGACGGATGCCCCAGCTTCGCTGACGATTGTGTAGGCAAGGGGGAGGTTTTCCTCCTCAATAATCTGTGCGATGAACTCCTCAGTTTCCCGGCTGGCAGTGCCGTTTCCTATGGCCACAACGTCAGGCTGATGAAGCTGGTATAGCTCCAAGAGCAGCTTCCTGCCGCCTGCATAGTCCTTATTGGGAGGGGTGAAGTAGGAGGTGGCAGTGGCCAGCAGCTTGCCTGTGGGATCTACCACAGCCAGCTTGCAGCCTGTCCTGTAGCCTGGGTCAATGCCGAGGACGGTTTTGCCCTTCACTGGCGCTGTGAGGAGGAGCTGCTTCAGGTTGCCGGCAAAGACTGCAATTGCCTGCTCATGAGCTCTGGCTGTGAGCTGGGAGCGCAGCTCCCGTTCCATGGCAGGGAAGAGGAGCCGCTTGCAGCCGTCGGCGATGGCAGTTTCCAGGTATGGAGGAAGGCAGCTGCCGAAAAGGTTCTGGATCTGCTCGATCAGCTTTTCCTCTGGCACTTCCACGGTCACTTTTAGTACTTCTTCTTTTTCGCCGCGGTTTATGGCCAGGATCCTGTGGCTGGGAATTTTGGCTGCAGCTTCTTT
>LFTB01000049.1 GCA_001512905.1 Clostridia bacterium DTU084
GGGGTAGGCACCTTGACAGTTACTGTGGCTGGCCTGACTGCCAAAGCAAGGATCAGCACAGGCACTGGTATGGTAGCCCGCGTCGAGGAGAATGAATATAAAGGAAAACCTGTTACAGTTTACACCCCAGGCGGAATTAAGATTGCTGAACTGCCTCCCCAGAGTGAAGTTATAGTCTGGGACGGTCTAGCAGACTACGGCGCACATGCAGGCAAGCAGGGTCTGCCGGGAATTTACCTGTTCAAAGCCGAAGGCGCAAATGATGTGAAGGAAACCTTGGCAGAAGAGCCTGAAAAAGATATAACAATTTCACTCACGGCTACATCAAGCAAGATCACGGCACAAAGCAATTCCTTGTCAGGTGTGGATGTGATTTTCGCTAGCGCTTATGTTGAAAGCGGCAATACGATCTGGCTAGGTACGAAGGTAGTGGAGGTCCCGCCGTCTGGTTTAGTAACAGTAGAGTGGAACCTTGCCGGCATATCTGGCGGTACTGCCCATGTTCGTTTTGTGACAGCGGGCGGTAAATATGCGGAGGAAAAAAAAGCTCTTCAAAGTGGTTTGATGGGTTTCGATTCAGATTCAGCGTCAACACTTCGTGGTGGGGGAAAACCAGATCGCTCCCTCCGCGGTTTGATGGGTTTCGATTCAGATTCAGCGTCAACACCCAGGGCAATCGAACAGACCAAAAAATATAACGAGGCAGGGCAATTAAAGGAAGACGACGAGTGGATATACCATTACGAGGCCGGACAGCTTATCGCCAAAGAAGGTAAGGGCATAAATGAGGGCATTTATATCACCTACAGTTACGATCCGGAAGGACGGGTATTGAAGGAAACTGAGAACAATACGTTCATTGAATACAGCTATGACGGAGACGGCAGGAAAGTTCGGAAAAAGATAGTTTCCAGCGATCAGGAACAGACCATCTATTACGTCTACGACAAAGACGAGCGCTTGGCATATCAGAAAATAGTAATCACCAAAGACGGGCAGGTCATCCATGAAGATGAGAAATCTTACCCCCAAAGGGAGGATGAGCAATGAGAAAGATAGCGATCCTGCTCCTGCTGCTTTCTTTCTGCGCTAGCAGCTTTGCTGCAGGGGTAGCTGTTGACGGCTTTGCAGGGATGTGGCAGTACGACATGCATGTCAACAACGAAGACATCAACGGCAGCACCATGACCTTTGGGGCAGAAGCTAACCTGAGCTTTCCAGTTGGGGATCCTCTTGCCTTAGGAGTGGATGCTAGCTTCGGCATCTTACAGGGCAAAGAAGAAGGTTCTCCCTATCTTGCCAGCGGCAGCGACCTTTTGGTAGGAGCCACTGTTCAGTACAGTGTTCCTATTACCAGCGGCACAGCTTACGCTGCTGCAGGAGGCGGCATGAAAAAGTTCAAGCTGGATGTCGGGGAAAACGGACAAATCAATACCAGAGAGTACACCCTTGCAGGCGCTCTCCTAGGCGGCGGCTTCAGCTATGAGCTAAGTCCCACAATGATGTTTGTAGGAGATGGAAGAATTCTTCTCCCCCTCTCAAACCTGCAGACAATGGATGACCAGGGATTCCACGATAAAGGCGAGGCTAAAGGATTCTTAGTAAGTTTATCTGCAGGTGCCCAGATGAAGCTCTCAGAAAGCTTGCTGGGAGAAATTCGGGGACGGGTCAGCATGGAAAATTTCAGCGGTTCAATAGGAGATGAAAAGATCAGCGCCACAAGTTTCGGCGCAAAAGCAGGTGTAAAGATACTTTTCTAGAAAAACCCAGGGAAAAAACAGGGGCATCCGAGCTGCCCCTGTTTTTTTTTTGAGATAGCTAGGGCAAGAATGGGCTTTAGGTGGGAAAAGTAGAGGCCCTTCTTTTATTTCAAAGAAAACAATTCGGCTGCCTTACAATCTAGTGAGCGTATCTTTGCATTGCTGTAAGCGCCTTTCTTTTTGGCTCTTGGCATAATATGCCACAGATGACTCTTAGTGTGGAAGAGCTTCCCAAATCTACAGGCATTTATTAAGAAATTGGCGAGAAGAAGAAACCAATCCCAAAGAATAAGCATCTGCTGAGCGAGGCAGATTGGCTTGATGAGATACATGATTTCTACTGATTGGGGTTGTTTAGCGAGTAAAGCTGAGCAATGAGAGCATATCCTATCTGGTACGACCAGGCCAAAGATTTTCCGCTTATGGGTATCAATATACGAAAGTTTTCAGCATTATTCATTAAAACATCGTAGCCTTTCAGAAACCTGATGCCAAAAGCACAATCCGCTTCCACTAGTAACCAAATGTGTGCGAAAGTAATATTATGCTATGCGAACAGAAACAACGGAGGTGTTGATTGTGGAGCATCAAGGTGCGAAAGGATTACCATTCTGCTGGTGTTTAATCATTGCCCTAGCTGTTTTCTGCCTCCTCTGCCCTGATCAAGGCTGCAGATGAGGAAGAGTCTTCCTTTGAGAATGGGGGTGTTGTTGGAAAATTTTCTGGACTGCTGTGGTGCTGGCATTATTAAATAGCGGTTCTCGTTTTCTGCTGCCTCTGTCTGGAAGAATTATTAGCCCGAGTACAGCAGGAACATAACGAATCGCTCTTTTCAAAGAGTTCTACAAGTAGTTGCAAGGAAAAGCGCCGAGGGGCGCTTTTCTTTTTGGCTGTGCTATGGTAACAAAATTCCGTTATTAGTGTCAGGGGCTTCTGCTGTAAAATATTATGTATTGCTAACTAGCTGAAGGTTAGCAGAGGAGGTGTTAGGATGGAAGATCTGCTCAGTGGACGTCGTGGTTTTAACAAGGTATGGTGGATCGTGATTTTGATTCTCTTTTTAATCTTCTTTGTAGATAATCTATAAGTTGGGACACGTTTGATGCTAAACGACTAAAAATCCAATTTCAGTAGCAGTTTAAGGAGCCGGTAAATATTATATAGTGCTGGGTTAGCCCAGCGGTCAACAGAGGAGGTGAAGAAATGGGAGGCTGGAGAGGAAAAAATAAAGTTTGGTGGATTGTGATCCTGATTCTCTTCTTGATCTTCTTTGTGGATGATCTATAAAAGAAATAAAGGAAGCGTTTAACGCTTCCTTTCTTCTAAATTTTTGAAATCTTAATCCTCTACAAGGTGGCAGTTGTGGGAAATTGGGGCCGCAATAAGGTTATGGTGGATTGTTATTTTAATTCTCTTCTTGATTTTCTTTGTAGATGATTAAATCATATTTTAAGGGGGAGCGCTCAAGCAGCGCTCCCTTTCAACGTAAACGCCATGGATTTCGCCCTTCTCAAAGGAATTCCTGCTTTCTTTTCCAGTTGAAGATGGGAGTCTGATTCCTGCCACGTAGTACTTAAGGGTTCTACTCTCAAATGATAGGTATATCAGCTAAAACGGTTTTTTCGAGTTCCGCTGTGGTCTTCTTGGCGTTTGGATAGTGGAACTGGCAGAGGTTTGGGTAGCAAATTGAGAAGAACGACGCCGCCGGTAGGTGGGGTTCTCTGCTTAAAAGGTATTTATGTGGGCAGGGTTAGGGGGGTCAGCCCGCCTTCTTCAGTGTAACCGTAAGCTCTGAGCTCTTTTAAGAAATCCTGTCCCTTCTCCTTCCTACAGGAATTCAATATTTCAGACATTCTATCGTATGCTCTGCTTTTGTAGTTGGGCTCCGACACGATAATCATAGGAATGATCTTGCCTGAGAGTGCCGGCACTTTCCA
>LFTB01000023.1 GCA_001512905.1 Clostridia bacterium DTU084
AACCGTATGTAAGCCAATGGATGCTCCACCCATAACGACAGTTTGGGTGGTGAGGTTCACGAGTGTAGAGCAGGAAATGTCAGACTTGCAGGAGCGCAGAGAGCAAGGCAGAAGCATGGAACTCTCGAAAATAGCTGAAGAGGTGAAGAACTTTAATTGCACTGCAAAGGAATATTTAAGCATGATATCGCAGTCCGATAAGGAAAGCAATTGCATCAACTAGCAACTTAAAAAGGTTCGGACGTGCATTTGGTTAACTATAGTTTCAAGTCTGTTCGGGACAATCCTCGACATGGGACTCTTAGGTTGCTGTACCACTCCCAGAGAAGGACTTCCTCTCGCTGAGCTGCTTTCTGAACCCTTGACCCGCAGCGCGGTTGTGTCACTACACAACGGATGACATAAAAAAACCACGGGGACGTTGATTCCCGTGGTTTTCGTGTTCACTTTGGTGGAGCTGATCGGGATCGAACCGACGACCTCTTGAATGCCATTCAAGCGCTCTCCCAGCTGAGCTACAGCCCCACAAGCAAGTTACGTCTAAATTATAGCGAGCAAATCTTTCTTTGTCAAGGGCTCGCGATCTTTTTCTNNTCGCGATCTTTTTCTATAGTCAGAAAATTCATTACAGAAAGACATTGCGTTCGAATCATTATTGCGGAGGGTAGATTCAGGGATAGAAATTGATTTCCAAGGACTTCTGTGCTATTATACATCTGACAAATTTAGACCTTCAGCCTGCCTTCGCCACCGGGTGGAGGATGTGAGGTGTTCTGAAGCATTCCGCCAGCTCCTAGAAGGGATGCTCCTAGGACACCTTTTTATTTTGACAGGGAGGCGCTTTAGTGGAAGATTCTGTCTTCAAGATTTTGCAAAGTACGTCAGTCTAAATATCCTCGGCATGCTCGGTATTTCCTGCTACATTTTAGCAGACACCTTTTTTGTGGCAAAGGCTTTAGGTGCTACAGGGCTTGCAGCCTTGAATCTGTCGATTTCCATCTACAGCATCATTCAGGGTGTTGGCCTGATGATGGGCATCGGAGGTGCGAGCAGATTTGGCATCTTAAAGTCGCAGCGCGAGGAGCAGAAAGCGGAGTCTGTGTTCGCTACCTCAATTAAAGCAGGTATTATTGCTGGTTTTATCTTTACTGCAATCGGCTTGCTTGGCTCAGGAAATCTAGCGCTGATTTTGGGTGCAGATGCATCAACCCTGCCTCTTACCAAAACATATCTTATGGTAATACTTTGCTTTGCGCCTTTCTTCATCACCAACAATGTGGTTCTCGCCTTTGTTCGCAACGACCAGAACCCCAAGCTGTCCATGATCGCAATGTTGGCAGGAAGCTTCTCCAATATCATCCTGGACTATGTCTTTATGTTCCCCCTTGGAATGGGGATGTTCGGTGCTGCTTTTGCCACAGGTCTAGCCCCGATTATCAGCCTGGCCATTCTCTCCATGCACTTTGTAAATAAAAACCAGTTTGCCTTTCTGCGGAAAAAAATAGTTTGGCATGCTCTGCCTGATTTGTTTAGCCTGGGCATATCTTCGTTTATTATAGAAGTTTCCTCTGCTGTAGTGCTCATCACTTACAATCTCGTGATTTTAGGCCTTGAAGGCAATTTTGGAGTTGCAGCATACGGCATTGTTGCAAACTTAGCCCTCGTGGTGGCAGCGGTCTTCAGTGGCCTTGCACAAGGCGCACAGCCCCTTTTCAGCAAATACTACGGACTTCAAAATCGTCCCATGTTGAGAAAAATATATAAATATGCTCTTTTCACAGCGCTCCTTTTGGCAGTCGTCATCTACCTTGGAACCATCTTTTCTGCAGATGGAATAATTTCCCTCTTCAACAGCGAGAGCCATTTCAAAATTGCCCAGCTGGCAAAGGAGGGGCTTTTGATTTACTTTTTCGGTTTTTTCTTTATAGGTTTGAACATGGTGACAGCTATGTTTTTAAGCGCAACAGAAAAGCCGCAAGCAGCTTTCATTGTTTCTATCCTGAGGGGCTTTGTGCTCATTATTCCGCTAGTTGTCGCCTTAAGCAGTTTTTTGGAGATGACAGGAGTATGGCTTGCCTTCGTTTTTTCTGAGCTTATCACCAACTTCGCATCTGCATACTTCGGGAAGGAGAGAGCTCGCACTGCATTATTGGCCCAGGCTAAAAACTGAGGCAACCAGATCCATCAACAAATAACAAAAAGACTGTTTTTGTTATAATTGCTAACTCAATAAGAGCGTGTTATAATGTTGTTTGGTGATAAAACGTGAAGCAGATTAGAAATTTTTGCATCATAGCTCACATCGACCACGGAAAAAGCACTCTGGCAGACCGCTTGCTGGAAATTACAGGTACAGTAACCAAGCGGGAGATGACCAGCCAGCTTCTGGATCAGATGGATCTGGAGCGGGAGCGGGGAATCACCATCAAGGCCAAAGCAGTGCGGATGATCTACCAGCACGAAGGGCAAGACTACCAGCTAAACCTCATCGATACCCCAGGGCACGTAGACTTCAACTATGAGGTTTCCCGAAGCCTGGCTGCCTGTGAGGGGGCTTTGCTTGTAGTTGACGCTTCCCAAGGGATCGAAGCGCAGACCCTGGCCAACCTATACTTGGCATTGGATCACAACTTGGAAATCATTCCGGTGATCAACAAGATCGATCTGCCCAGCGCAGAACCGGAACGGGTCAAAGAGGAGCTTGCAGAGCTCGGACTGGACCCTGATGAGGTTATTCTCACCAGCGCCAAAACAGGCGAGGGCGCTGAAGAGGTTCTGCGGGCCATTGTGGAGCGGATTCCACAGCCGAAAAGAGAAGAGGGTGCGCCGCTGCGGGCCTTGATCTTTGACTCCCACTACGATCCCTACCAAGGCGTCATCGCCTACGTGCGGGTGACAGAAGGGCAGATAACTGAAGGAATGCCCATTCGTTTTATGGCAAGCGACAAGGAAGCTGAAGTGGCCTCTTTGGGCGTTTTCAAGCCTGCCATGGAGCCTGTTTCCATGCTGGACACAGGAGAAGTGGGCTATGTGATCACAGGAATCAAAGATGTCAGGGAATGCAGGGTGGGAGACACTATCACCTCTACCACAAACAGCGCAACCGAACCCCTGCCAGGCTATCGGCCTGCAGTGCCCATGGTATACTGCGGCTTGTATCCGGTGGAAAACGATGATTTTTCAGACCTCAGGGATGCTCTAGAGAAGCTGCAGCTCAACGATGCTTCTTTGGTCTTTGAGCCGGAAACATCAGGGGCATTGGGCTTTGGCTTCCGCTGCGGCTTTTTAGGGCTTCTCCACATGGAGATCATCCAAGAGCGGCTTGAGCGGGAGTACAACCTGAATTTAATCACCACTGCCCCCAGCGTGGTATACAATGTAAAGCGCGCGGACGGCAAGGAATTTACAATCCACAATCCCTCTGAGATGCCTCAGCCCCACGAGATTGAGGAGATATCGGAACCATTCGTCCACGCAACCATCCTGGTGCCCCAGGACTATGTAGGCCCCATCATGGAACTGTGCCAGGACAGGCGCGGGGAATACAGGACCATGGAATACTTTGCCGGCGGCAGAGTACTTCTGCACTACAACCTGCCCCTCTCGGAGATCCTGCTGGATTTCTTCGACAAACTCAAATCCAGAAGCCGGGGCTACGCTTCCCTGGACTACGAATATATTGGCCACCGCGCCTCTGATTTGGTAAAAATGGATATCCTCATCAACGGCAAGTCAGTAGATGCCCTCTCTTGTATCGTGCACAGGGAGAAGGCAGCCTCCCGGGGCAGGCTCTTGGCAGAGCGGCTGCGGAAAGTGATCCCAAGGCAGCTCTTTGAAGTGCCCATCCAGGCTGCCATCGGCAGCAAGATAGTGGCCAGGGAAACAGTGCGAGCCCTGCGAAAAGACGTCCTCGCCAAATGCTACGGCGGCGACGTAACCCGCAAACGCAAGCTGCTGGAGAAGCAAAAGGAAGGGAAGCGGAGGATGAAGCAGCTGGGCAGTGTAGAGGTGCCCCAAGAGGCGTTTATGGCCATCCTCAGCATCGATGAGTAGTGCAGGCATTTACACCCACTTTCCCTTTTGCCAACAGCGCTGCCACTACTGCAGCTTTCGATCTCAGGCTGTAGGCAGCCTTCCTGAGGACGAAAGAGAAGCCCTCTTTGCAGAATACCTTGCTGCTGTCCGGAAAGAGGCTGAGCTCTGGCAGCTTCCCTTAAAGCCAACCACTTTATATCTAGGCGGCGGCACGCCGAGCCTGTTGAAGCTGCATCTGGTTCCCTTTCTCAAGGTGCTGAAACAGCGGTTTGGGATTGGGGACCATCACGAGGTCACGGTGGAGGCAAATCCTGCAACTGTCACAGGGGAAGAGCTTGCAGCACTTAGGGAAGCTGGAGCAAACCGCCTTTCCTTGGGCTTGCAGAGCACTCACAACAATCTCCTTGAGGCTTGCGGGAGGCTTCACAGCTTCGAGGACTTCCTTGAAACCTGGAACGCTGCAAGAAGGGCTGGCTTCGAGAACGTAAGCCTGGACCTCATCTACGGCCTGCCGGGGCAGACCCTGGCAGATTGGGAAAATACCCTTGCTGATGTGCTGGCCTTGCGGCCTGAACACATCTCCCTTTATGCTCTGACAGTTGAAGAAGGCAGTCGCTGGGAAGCCTTGCCCCAAGGAGCATTTCCGCCTGATGAGGAAGTGGCAGCAGAATATGAACTCGCCTGCGAGCTCCTGGAAGCAGATGGCTACCTCCACTACGAGCTTTCCAATTGGGCTTTGCCAGGAAAAGAAAGCAGGCACAACCTCCTTTATTGGACCGGTGGAGATTATCTCGGGTTGGGTGCAGCAGCCCATTCTCATCTTTCAGGTTTTAGGGTCTGGAACAGCTGGCCCACCAGCTTATACCTCGAGAAAGTTAAAAAGGAATCCAGGCCCCTCGCCTACAGCTGGGCATTACCCTTTGCCTGGGGGAAGTGGGCAGCCACAGAAGGAGGCGAAGGGCTGAGCCTTGAGGACAAAAGGGCGGAAGCGCTGATCTTGGGACTGCGCCTCATCCGGGGTGTCGATGAAACTGCTTTTCGTGCCCGCTACGGCTGGTCGGAAAAATGGGACGAAGAAATCGGGTTTTTAGCGGAAAAGGGGCTCGTGTTCACTGATCCACTGCGGCTGAGCAAGCAGGGACTGCTTCTAGCTAACCAGGTTTTTTTGCGTTTTTTGGAGGGTTAATTTTTCCCACCTCTTTTTTTATCCGTGCTTGACATTGCTGGAGAGGGGTGTTATTTTATTAATGAGGGATTAGCACTCTCTTCCTTCGAGTGCTAAAAGAAATGGAGGTGGGACTGGTGGGGCTTGATGAGAGGAAAAAACGTATCTTGCGAGCTGTGACTGATGACTACATCTCCACAGCTGAACCTGTGGGCTCTCGGACCATAGCTCGAAAGTATAATTTAGGTGTCAGTCCTGCCACGATCCGCAATGAAATGGCGGATCTCGAAGACAGCGGTTATTTGAAGCAGCCTCACACTTCAGCAGGCCGCATTCCATCAGAGAAAGGCTATCGCTTCTACGTGGATGTGCTCATTGAGCCAGAGCCTGTGGGGCTTGTGGAGCGGGCTGCAGTCAATAACCTGTTTCGAAGAAACCGCAAACTTGAAAAGCTTCTGGCACAGGCTGCAAGGCTTTTGTCTGAGCTTACACAGTACACAGCTGTAATCCTTGTTCCCAAAAGGAGGAACGCAACTTTCAGGCAGATTCAGTTCGTTTCCCTGGGACCGGGGTATGTGATGGCAATTCTGGTGACAGAACCAGGCTTTGTGGATCATGAGGTCTTTCGTCTAGAAGAGAACCTGACCCAGGAAGATCTCAACAAAATAGCTGCCTGGCTGAACGAAAGGCTCAACGGCGTGAAGCTGGCAGATTTTCACAGCACCCTTGTAGATGACCTGCCCCTTAAAGGGAACAAATCCTTAAAGGCAGCCATCTGCGAGCTGATTTTCACAAATCTCGCTTCCTCAGGCGAGCAGGTGCTGATGGAAGGGACCATGGGTTTTCTCAAACAGCCGGAATTTTGCGACCTTGAGCGGGCCAGACCCATCCTGGAGCTCCTGCAGAGGCGGGAGGTAGTGTCCACAATTCTGCAGAAAATTTCCCGTCCCGGCAAGGTGAAAGTGGTGATCGGGCCGGAAATCCATCTGCCAGTGATGTCCCAGTGCAGCATCGTGACCAGCACCTACTACATTGACTCGAGCTTTATGGGCACAATTGGCGTCATCGGTCCGACCAGGATGGAGTACGAGCGGGTGATTTCGCTGGTGGAATTTCTGGCAGCGAATTTGGAAAAGAACATGCGCAGTTACACAACAAATCAAATACAGGGGTGAGGAAATGACAGACCAGGAGAAGGAGACCTGTTGTGAAGAGGCTATGCAGCAGGAAGAACCAACAGTTGAGGCTCCTGCCGAACAAGATGAGGTAGCGAAGCTCAAAAAGGAAAACGAAGAGCTAGAGGAGAGGCTTTTGCGCCTGCGGGCTGATTTCGATAACTTCCGCAAGCGCTCCAGACAGCAGCTGGCAGAGAGCAGAAGCATGGCCATCGAATCTTTTGCCGTGCTGATTCTGCCTGTCCTGGATAACCTCCAGCGGGCCCTTGCGGCAGCTAAAGGTTCAGAAGAAGGAGATTTTCTAACCGGGGTGGAGATGATCCACCGGCAATTATTGGATGTTTTAGCCCAGGAAGAGATTAGGCCCATCGAGGCTTTAGGGCAGAAGTTCGATCCTCTCCTGCACGAGGCAGTGGCAGCAGAGGAAACCGAAGACGCGCCAGAAGGAACTGTTCTCGAGGAGTTCCTGCGCGGTTACTTAATAGGCAATCGAGTATTACGCTATAGCAAAGTGAAAGTAGCTAAAGCAAAAAAGACTGGAAAGGATGAGGTAGAGAATGAGTAAAGTCATTGGCATTGATTTGGGAACCACAAACTCTTGTGTGGCAGTAATTGAAGGCGGCGAGCCAACAATTATCCCCAATGCTGAAGGCGGAAGAACAACACCATCTGTGGTTGCTTTCACAAAAGACGGGGAGCGCCTGGTGGGGCAGGTTGCCAAGCGGCAGGCTGTGACCAACGCCGACCGGACAGTGCTTTCTATTAAAAGGAAAATGGGCACCAATTACAAGGCTAAAATTGGTGATAAAGAGTATACCCCTCAAGAGATCTCTGCCATGATCCTGCAGAAATTGAAGGCAGATGCCGAAGCGTATTTAGGGGAAAAGGTGGATAAAGCTGTAATCACGGTTCCTGCTTACTTTACAGACAGCCAGCGGCAGGCCACCAAGGACGCAGGGAAAATTGCAGGCCTAGAGGTGCTGCGGATCATCAACGAGCCCACAGCAGCCTCCCTTGCTTACGGCCTGGACAAAGAGGAAAACCAGATTATTCTCGTCTTCGACCTCGGCGGCGGCACCTTTGACGTCTCCATCTTAGAGCTGGGAGACGGCGTTTTCGAGGTTAAGGCCACCAGCGGCAACAACAATCTCGGCGGAGACGATTTCGACAACAAGATCGTAGAATACTTGGTCAGTGAATTCAAAAAGGACACCGGAATAGACCTCAGCGGCGACCGCCAGGCCATGCAGCGGCTTAAGGAGGCAGCTGAAAAGGCCAAAATCGAGCTGTCCGGGCTCATGAGCACTGATATCAATCTTCCTTTCATCACAGCAGACGCAAAAGGTCCCAAGCACCTTGACATGACCATCACCCGTGCCAAATTCGAAGAGCTGACAGCTGATCTCGTTGAAAAGACCATGGAACCACTGCGCAGAGCCCTGAAGGATGCGGAACTGGAGCCTTCTCAAGTGGATAAGGTGCTGCTTGTGGGCGGCTCCACCAGAATCCCGGCAGTGCAGGAAGCAGTGCGGAAATTCATCGGCAAAGAGCCCTATAAGGGCATCAACCCTGACGAATGCGTGGCCTTGGGCGCTGCCATCCAGGCAGGGGTGCTGACAGGTGAAACCAAAGACGTTGTCCTGCTGGATGTAACTCCCCTGTCTCTCGGAATCGAAACCTTAGGCGGGGTCTTCACCAAGCTTATTGAGCGTAACACCACCATCCCCACTACCCAGAAGCAGACCTTCACCACAGCAGCTGACGGGCAGACAGCAGTGGACATCAAAGTATACCAGGGAGAGCGGCCCATGGCAGCAGACAACGTGCTTTTGGGCTCCTTCCAGCTCACCGGCATCCCGCCAGCTCCCAGGGGAGTGCCGCAGATCGAAGTGTCCTTCGACATAGATTCCAACGGTATTCTCAACGTTTCAGCCAAAGACCTGGGAACTGGCAAAGAGCAGGCCATCACCATTACCAAGAGCAGCGGCTTGTCTGATGAAGAGATCAAGAGAATGATGGAAGAGGCTGAAGCACATGCTGAAGAAGACGCAAGGCGAAAAGAAGAGGTAGAGGTTCGGAACAACGCAGACAGCATCGTCTACAGCGCAGAAAAGACCATCAAGGATTTTGAGGGCAAAGCAGACAAGGCGGATCTTGACAAGGTTAAAGCTGCTGTGGAAGAGGCGCGGAAGGCACTTGCCGGCTCTAACATCGAGGAGATCAAGGCCAAGAGCCAGGCGCTGACAGAGGCGCTTCACGGTTTGACAACGAAAATCTACCAGCAGAATCAAGCCCAGCCAGATGGCGAAAAGACAGAAGAAGCTCAAGGCGATGAGAAAGTTGTGGACGCAGACTACCAATACGTAGACGATGACGAAAAAGACAAAAAAGAATAATCTCCTGGAGGGCCAGGGTTTCCTGGCCTCCTTTCGTTAAAAGGATGATGGAGGATTGAGCAAACGAGACTACTACGAGATTTTGGGTGTCAGCCGAGATGCCACAGAACAGGAAATAAAGAAAGCTTACCGCCAACTGGCTAGGAAATATCATCCAGATGTAAACAAGTCCCCAGATGCAGAAGAGCAGTTTAAGCAAATTAACGAAGCCTACTCTGTGCTCTCTGATCCCCAAAAGCGCGCCCAATATGACCAGCTTGGCCATGCAGCTTTTGAAAACGGCGGCTTTGGCGGCGCAGAAGGCTTCGGCGGTTTCGGCTTCGATGATTTCGACAGCCTCTTCGACATGTTCTTCGGCGGCAGCACCCGCAGGCAGAGAAGGGGCCCTGTCCGGGGGGCAGATCTGAGGTATAACCTGGAGCTGGACTTTGAAGAAGCCTGCTTCGGCACCAAAAAGCGGATCAGCGTCACCCGCAGGGAGATTTGTCCCCACTGCCACGGCAATCAGGCAGAGCCTGGCACGCCTATTGAAACCTGTCCCCAGTGCAACGGCACAGGCCAAATCCAAAGCGCCAGGAACACTCCTTTCGGCAGGATGGTGAACGTTGTCACCTGTCCCCGCTGCTCTGGAGAAGGCAAGATCGTCAAAGAGCCCTGCAGCCAGTGTCAGGGCAGGGGCAGGGTGCAGAAGACAAGGGAGCTGGAAGTGGAGATCCCAGCTGGCGTGGATCAAGGTTTTCAGGTCAGGATACCTGGCGGCGGGGAAGCGGGCAGCCGCGGCGGCAGCCCAGGAGATCTCTACGTCCAGATTTACGTCAGACCCCACCGCTTTTTCAAAAGGCGCAACGACGACATTCTGCTTGAGGTTCCCCTCAACATTGTGCAGGCCAGTTTAGGCACAGAGCTTGAGGTTCCCACCATCGACGGGCGGGTGAAACTGACAATCCCCCCTGGCACTCAACCTGGAACCACTTTCCGGGTGAGGGGAAGCGGTGTGCCTCACCTTCACGGGCAAGGTCGGGGCGACCAATTTGTAACTGTAAGAGTTGAAATCCCGAAAAAGCTCACAAACAAACAGAAAGAGCTTTTGCAGGAATTGGAGGAAACCTTTGAAGACACGAGCAAGGGCTTCTTTGGGAGGATCAAGGAAGCTTTTGGCAGATAAAAGGAGTTTTCAAATTGAACTGGATTAAAGTGTCCCTCAAAACAAGGCCTGAGGCGCTGCCTGCCCTCGAGGCCATTTTTTTAGAGTACACAGGCGGCATTCTCCTGGAAGGCACAGAATCCGAACCAGTGATTGCAGCGTACTTCCCTGCTCCCCTCAGCGCTGAACTGGAACGGGAACTGCAGGCAAAAATTGCCAAAGTTCGGGAAGCAGGGCTGGATCCGGGCAGTGAATTGCTGGAAAAGGAGCTGGTTTTGGAGGAGAACTGGGCTACAGAATGGAAGAAATATTATAATCCCCTTCCTGTGGGGAAGCGTTTCCTCATCTGTCCTTCCTGGAAAATGAAAGAAGAGCCTGGCAGGATCTCCATCGCCTTGGATCCAGGTCAGGCTTTCGGCACAGGCTACCATCCCACAACCCAGCTCTGCCTGCAGCTGTTGGAGGATACAGCGCCCGGCACAACTGCCTACGATTTGGGCACAGGCTCTGGGATCCTCGCCATCGCCCTTGCAAAGCTCGGGGCAAAAGTTGCAGCCTTCGAGGCAGATCCTGTAGCTGTTGCCGCAGCCAAAGCCAACGCAGAGCTCAACAGGGTGGAGCTTGAGATCGTCGAGCTGGATCTCCTCACCGCACCACCCCCGAAGCGGCCTGCTCAGCTTGTGGTGGCGAACCTGACGGCGGATCTGTTTTTGGCTTTAGGAAATAAGCTTGCAGACTACCTTGAACCAGACGGCAAGCTGATTGCAGGCGGGATCGCAAGCAGACGGGAGCAAGAAGTGAAAGAGGTGTTCAGGGAAGCCGGCATCATGATTCAGGAAGCAGCTTTTGATGGGGAATGGGTCTGCCTTGCAGGGAGGAAACAGCGAGGGGAGTAATCAGCAAATGAAGTCGTTCTGCGCCTTTTTCCTCAAAACCGTTGTAGTCTTGGTATCTTTAATGGGGCTTGCCTGGCCTGTGTTTTGGTCTGAGCCTGTTGAGGTGGCAAGTGCACCCAGCCCCGAGCCTGTCGTAGCTGCAGAGGAAGCGCCGCCACCGCAGGAAGAGGAGGCACAGGCTGTAGAAACCCAACAGCCTGTTGAGGAGAAAAACCAGGCTCTCCGCAAGGCACCCGTAGCCGTCCGGGGGATCTATATCACCAGCTGGACTGCAGGCTCAAGCCGCTTTCCAGAGCTTGTGAGGTTTGTGAAAAACAACAACCTCAATGCCATGGTGATCGATCTGAAAGACGATACTGGAGTCTGCAGCTTTCAAACTGAGGTGGACTTTGCCCGGAAAATCGGCGCTCAAAGCAGAAGAATTGCAGAACTGCCCAAACTCCTTGCAGACCTCAAAAAGGAAGGGATTTACACCATCGCAAGGATTGTAGCTTTTAAGGATTCCCACCTGGCAAGGAAAAGGCCAGATCTTGCCTTTCAGGCGAAATCAGGCGGGATCTGGCGGGACCGGAAGGGAGAGAGCTGGGTGAGCCCTTATTCCCAGGAAGTCTGGCAGTACCTGACAGAGCTCGGCAAAGAAGCGATCAGGATCGGTTTTGATGAGGTCCAATACGATTACGTGCGCTTTCCGTCAGATGGGAAGCTCTCTAATTTGGTCTATCCCGAGGGAAGACCTGTGACCAAACAAATCAGCGCTTTCCTCTGCTACGCAACAGAGGAAATTCACAGTGTAAACCCTGCGGCAATTGTTTCTGCAGACACTTTCGGTCTGGCAGGTTCAGCTCAGGATGATCTGGGAATCGGCCAATACCTGGAAGAGCTGGACGGCACTGTAGACTACCTCTCTCCCATGGCATACCCTTCCCACTACGCACCAGGCACCTATGGCCTGGCAAATCCCAATGCAAATCCCTACCAAACCATCAAAGAGAGCATCGGTGATCACCAAAAGCGCCTGACCAAATCCCGGCTCAGGCCGTGGCTGCAGGCTTTCACTTTGGGACCGCCAGCTTACGGGGTAGGAGAGCTCCAGGACCAAATCAAAGCCCTGCGGGAGCTTGATGTGGATGAGTTTCTGCTTTGGAATCCAGGCTCTCGCTACGGGGTATTTGCTGGAGGAATTCGGTAACGTTCAGCCCTTTAAGGGCTACACTTTGTCTGCCTGAACTTGCAGCCTACCAGTTCAGGCAGAACTTTTTGGAGGGCACAGGGCTGCGGCATTTTTTATGCACGAGGCTCATTTTATCTTGCCGCGTTCTGTGGCCTTTCTGATCAGCTGCCGCAGGTAGAGGTAGCTGGCCAACAGGAGAAACACAGCCCAAAATTGCGGCAGCCCCCGGGCAAGGATGAAGTTGTATGCGCCGTGGAGAAAAGCAGCAATCCCAAGGGCTCCCCAGCTTGTTCTGCCAAAGCGGCCCCTCGTTAAAGATGCCCCCCAAATGCCGGAGAAACTTGCATGGGCAAGGAGGGTAATCAAAGCTCTGGCAGGAACCACACCAACCCCAAAGCGGAGGCCGTAAAGCAGGTTTTCCAGGGCTGCAAAACCTAAAGCAGCAGTTACAGCGTAGATGATGCCGTCCACAGGCTCGTCAAAGGCCTGGCTGTGCAGAGCTCCTGCCCACACTGCACCGAATTTCGCAGCTTCTTCCACCAAACCAACCCCTAAAGTGATCATTAAAAAAAGGACCAGGGGATTTGGTGCCTGGGAAAAATAGTGGCTGTACAGGGATTCAACTGCAGCTGTAGGCAGAACAAAAAAAGCTCCCCAGAGAAAGGTTTTGCCGATCAAGGAAACAGGTTCAGGCCTGGGATCTTGTCTGTAGAAATACCAAAGCCAGATCAGTCCAGGAACAAAAGAGAGAAGAATTAACAACAGCACGCAGGCACACCTCCTGCAGTAGTTTGCACAGCAGGGAAATCTTTAGGACAGCAACTTTTACCTGTGCAAATTTATGCAAACAAAGTGGGAATTTTCCCATATTTTATTAAATTTTTTATTGTAAAAGGAATTTCATGTAATCTGCCGAATCTATAGTATTGTATGCAAGCGGAGCGGCAGTACGGTGAGATGTTTTTTGGCGCCTAAGCGAAAGGAGAGGAAGCATGGAAGTAGCAGAAAGCAAAGGTATCTTATTTTTGACACTAGCGGTTACTTCAGAGGATAAAGAAATCATTGCCACCTTAGCTGAGAGGGACTTGATCGAGCGGGCGCGTGAAACAGTGATAAATTTTATTGACGGCAGTTTGGTGAAGGACATGGTTGTTGGTTTTGATGGAGAGAAAATTCAGGTAGCGGTCAAATTATAGGCGAAGCACCTTTCTAGGTGCTTTTGCCTTTTTTTGTGAGCTTTAACAGAAAGAGTCTTTCTGCTTTCAGGGGCAGCTATGCTATAATTGTAGCGGACCTGGAAGGAGGAAGGACTTTGAATTGGCGGGAATGGTTTGATGGTTTGAAGTGGCCCTTGGTGCTGTTTTGGGCTTGCTGTCTCCTCCTGCTCCTTTGGGGAGGAGAGCGCCTTTACCGTACCCACATCGTCATCCGGCCGGCTGTGGCCAAGCTGAAACAGCTGGAGGGGGTAAGGGCGGTTGAATTCAAGGAAAAGGACCTTTATGTGGAACTGGAAGCCCCAAACAACTTCAAGGCAACAGCAGAAGCCCTCAGCACAATTGCTGCTGATTTTTTAGGGCCTGATTCGTCTTTATTCATAATTGATCAAAGAAATGAAGCATTAGAACAGCTCTTTGATGAACTGAGCCTTTCTTTGGCTCAAGCAGCCAGCCGGGGAGAATATGAAACCATGCGTCCCCACTGGACGAAAATAGCAGCTGGCGCAGGGGCAGAGATGGACGTAGCAGTTTCGCCAACCGCCATCTATGTTTCCCTGAAAAAAGGCGGGGATTATCTGTACCAGATTATCCCTAGGGAGGATGCCAACTCCTACAGGGAAGAAGACCAGCTTCCTCTCCTTCCGAAAGTGTTGGCCAAGGAGGGAGTGCAGTGAAAAGGGAATTTACAGTTGGTCTTGTCCTGGCAGGACTTTTTTTCCTTGCCATGCAGGGGGTAAACCTCCTTCCCTGGGCCTTTTTAGTGGGAAGCTTTATCTTTTTAATGGTGATGGTGGGAGGAAGAGGACTATCTGCCAAGTTCCATGTGGTGCGGGATGCCACTGACAAACAGCTGGCCTTTTCAGACATCGGCGGCCAGGAAGTTGCCAAACGCGAATTTAAAGAGGCGTTGGAATTTATTGTGAAGCAGGAAGGTGCTGAGAAGCTCGGGATCAGGCCCCTTAAAGGGATCTTGCTCAGCGGTCCTCCTGGCACAGGCAAGACACTGTTGGCAAAAGCTGCTGCCCGCTACACTGATGCAGTCTTCCTTGCAGCTTCAGGCAGCGAGTTTGTGGAGATGTATGCAGGCGTAGGGGCACAGAGGGTGCGGGAGCTCTTCAGCCGGGCACGGCAGGAAGCTAAAGTCCAGGGCAAAAAGAACGCAGTGATCTTCATCGACGAGATCGAGGTCCTGGGAGGCAAGCGGGGTCAGCATTCCAGCCATCTGGAATACGACCAAACCCTAAACGAGCTTCTGGTGCAGATGGACGGCATCAAGGCGAAAGAGGACGTGCGGATCTTGGTGGTGGGAGCCACCAACAGAGCGGACCTCTTAGATTCTGCCCTCCTGCGGCCGGGCCGCTTTGACAGAATCGTCAAAGTTGAACTGCCCGATTGTCAAGGGAGGCTGTCCATCCTCAAAATTCACTGCCAAGGCAAGCCTTTGGCAGAGAACGTGGACCTCGAGAAGCTGGCCAGGGACACCTTCGGTTTTTCCGGAGCGCACCTTGAGAGCCTGACTAACGAAGCAGCCATCGGCGCTCTGCGGGCAGGGAAAGATAAAATCGAGATGGAAGATTTCCTCGAGGCCGTGGACAAGGTGATCATGGGCGAGAAGCTGCCCCGCAGGCCTTCAAAAGATGAGAGGCAGCGGATCGCCTATCACGAACTAGGCCACGCCATTGCAGCGGAGCTCGCAGAGGAAGGCTCTGTAGCTGTAGTCACCATCGTCTCCAGAGGCGAGGCTTTGGGTTATACCAGGCAAACGCCGCCCCCAGATCGTTATCTGTACACTGCCCGGGAACTCAAGGGGCAGATCCGGATCTGCCTTGCAGGAGCTGTGGCAGAAAAGTTGATGCTGGGTGAGGGCAGCACAGGTGCTGCCGGAGACTACAAACGGGCTGTGGAACTGGCGAAGAAGATGATCCAAGCAGGTTTTTCGCCTTTGGGCATCGTCAGCCTCAAGGATGTGCCCAAAAGCGATCTCCACAGAACTGTAAGCAAGCTCCTCGCCCAAGAAGAGAAGGAAGTTGCAGCAGAGCTTGCCGGCTTCAAAGACCTTCTTCGGGAGCTGGCAGCAGAGCTCCTGGCAAAGGAAACCCTGGAGGGACACGAGCTGCGGAAGCGTTTGGCCTTAAGAAAAGCATCTTGAAAAAGCGGGCACTCGGCCCGCTTTTTTCTTTGGAGCGGAGGGATTAGTTTTTCTTCGTCGAACTTTATGAAAGACGAGGCCGAGTCCACTTTTCGGGCTCATTTTGATGGTGTATGAGAGCCCGTAGAGAGTGTTGGCAGTATAGGGATCCCCTTGGCCATAAACGGCAATGAACAGCATTTTTGAGACATCCACGATGCTCAGTTCAGGTTTCGGCTGGTAGAGGCCTTTGTATTCTTTTTAAAATAGAACCCACTAGCCACAGCAGGGCTTCCTTAACGCAGCTGTAGGAAATATCAGTACAGCGATAGAAGCGTTGTCAGAGAAGAAATGCAGTTGGGACGATTAAAGGTGTCGAACCTCATTATCTGCGGTGCAAGAGTGGCAAATCTAAAGAAGCTGCGAAATTTCGGAAACACTGTGATCGTTATTGAGCATGATCCCGATGTCATGCAGGCAGCTGATCATATCATCGAAATCTGCCCTGGTTCAGGAAGGCATGGTTGAGAAGTAACTGCCCAGGGAACACTCGCAGAGATAAAAGAACCACACAGCATCGGTGACAGGAGCCTATCTATGGAAGCCAACACAGGTCCGCAGTGAATTCCGAAGGGGCAGCGGAGAAGCCATCGAGGTCAGGAACGCTGATTTATATAACCTCAAGAGTTTTGATGTAAGTTTCCCGGTGGGATGTCTCACGACGGAGTGTCGGGTTCAGGAAAATCCACCTTGATATTTGAAGTGCTTGCTGCAGCAGCTGGCGTATTCGGGCTGAAGCACTTTGACCAAATGGTCACTGTGGAATAAGGTGCAATAAGCAGAATGAGACGCTCCACTGCTGCTTATTCTGGGGCTTACACGGAGATTCTGAAGGTCTTTGGCGGTTTAGAAGATGCCAAGAACAAGGGATTATCTACAAGACACTTTTTTTGACTGCGATTGCTCTTTTCCACGGAGCAGCGGGCACTAAGCCCGTTTTTTTGTGCGTGTTTGCCAATCTGATGGGTGAAAGAACCCCTATCGCCTAACCAGCGAGAAGACAACCTGTAGGCAAGGGTGTCGCCGGCAATAGATGGGTCTCGTAGAAGTTTCGAATGTGAACTGTTTCGAATGTGAACCAGGTTTGGCGGTGCAATGGGGAAAGAGAAACCGAAATGGGAGGAAAACCCTAGTAAGGGAGGACAAGAGTCGCAAACAGACCGGTACGAACATCCGGCGGTGATAAACTAGCTAGACGTATCGACTGCCAGCAGAATCGGAGGCAAATTGACATTAATAAGTGCAGCTAGGTTCTCAGAAGCTGTATGTGTGGCCCATGCGTACGGTTCTGCGACAGGAACGACGCAGCGAATTAGTCGCAGCGTCTATCTATCCGATTTATTTGAGGTGGAGGAATTGGGTTTTTCTGTGTCGAATTTTTAGATGGGCGATTTTAAGAGGAGGGCAGACGAGTGAAAAATTCATTCACCTTTCTTTTATTGTGTTTGAGTCTCGTTGCTTGCGCAAATGAAGCTGACAGATGGCAGCTTTTGGAGACAGAGCATTTTTATATCGCTTACGAAAAGGAAAATGTAGCCGAACTTCAAAAGGTGGGAGATTTGGCTGAGGATATCCACAAAAGACTCACCGCAATTTTCCCTAGTAAATTGTCAGGGAAAACCCACATTGTGCTCAGCGATTGGAACGATGAAAGCAATGGTTTTGCTGAGTTAATGCCCTATCCAAAAATCCGTATCTACCTACCGCCTCCTCAAGATAATAGCCTCTACGGCCTGGGACAAAGCCAGTGGCTGGAGTATGTCCTCACTCATGAATATGCACATATCCTGCAGTTGGGGGCCAGAGACGGCACTCCTGCTTCCTTGGGGAAAATTTTCGGTTCTGCTATTCTGCCTGCGGCCTTCACCCCGCCCTGGGCTTACGAAGGCTGGGCAGTATATTGTGAGAGCAATTTTGTGCCCCAATCAAGTGGAAGGCTCGCGGAACCATATTTTCGTGGCATTTTGCGTCATGATTTGGCAGAGAATAACTTGCGAAGCTTAACGCAAGTCTCTAACATAGTTTTAGACTGGCCGCAGAGCATGATTTATTACCCTTATGGAGCTTTATTTATTGAATATCTAGCTGCCCAATATGGTAGAGCCAAGCTTGTGGAGTTTTTTCAGAACCTTCTCTCCCAGCCCCCAAGTCTTGGTTTTGTCCCTACCTTCGACAAAACTTTTGGCATACCTCTACAGGAGGCTTATCGTAATTGGCAGCAGCAACTATCCAGCCAGGTGGGCGAATACGCCTTGCGGGATGGTAGGCAGCTGACGCAAACAGGGGCCCGAACCAGCCAGCCATTTTGGGACAAGCAAGGTAACCTTTACTACCTGGCAGCTGAAGTGAACAAGCCTCGCAAATTGATGAAATATAGTAATGGAGAGCACACCTTTATTGCCCTCTGGGACGATGAGGAAGAATTTGTCCTCTCAAATCAAGGGGAACTGTTCTTCAGCCGTCCTACTTGGCAGCAAGATCGCTACTACCACGATTTATACGTTTCAGACCTCAACAAGAAGAGGACAAGGCGCCTGACAGAGAACAGCCGCGCCAGCTCCCCAACGCTCTCGGCAGATGGCAGGCAGCTTGCCTTTGTGGTCTTGGATCCTCCCCTGCGACACATTTATCTACTGGAACTAGCAACAGGAGACACCAGACCCCTCCTCTTGGCAGATGAAGAAACTTCTTTTTATTCCCCTGCCTGGTCTCCGGCAGGCGACAGATTAGCTGTGGTCACACAGCGGCGGGGAGTAGGCAGACAGCTGGAGTTCGTTGATGTACATACAGGACGTAGAGAACCAGTCACAGGTTGCTATTGGCAAGAAAGCTCTCCCAGTTGGGATCCCTCTGGCCGTTATCTTCTCTTTACAGCTCAGGACGAAGGGTTTATAAACCTCTATGCTTTTGATCTGGAAACTGAAAAGGTTCACTTGGTGGCGAAGGATGCTGGACCTGGCACAGTCTCCCCGGATGGAACGCTGGCCTATGTGGCAAGCACAGCAAAGGGAGAGCAAATTTATACATTGCCTTTTAAGCTGCAAGGAGAACTGACGCCACCTTCTGTAGTTTCTGAGGTAAATATTACCGCTTTACCAGCTGTGCCCAGCAAGATCACAGACTATAGAGCCTGGCCCAGTCTCAGACCCCACTTTTGGCTGCCCATGTGGCAAGACGGCGCCCTGGGTGCCTTCACCATGGGGGAAGATGTCTTGGAACTGCAAAAATATATGTTCTTCGTGGGCATGGGGCCTTCCGGTAGAGCTAGTTATAGCTTCAATTACTCAAATAGCGCCTTTGGTCCTACCTTTGAGCTAGCATCGCAGTCAGGCGTAAATTCTTTCAAGCTGACTCAGACTTGGCGCAGCGTTTTTGTGCCAGCTGGGACCCTAGGTTTAAGTGGCCTTTGGAGCGATGGAGAGACTGAGCTGCACCTAAGCTATTCCACAGCCCGCACCTATGGCTTTATGCCTGGACCTAGCCGGGGCACAACCTGCTCCGTGGCTGTAGGACTGCAGCAAAGAGACTATACAGCCCAGCTGAAAAGTTATTTTCCTTTAGGCAGGGGAGTGCTGGCAGGGAGCCTGGCGGCCGTTTGGGGAGAGCAGTGGGCAGCAGGCAGCAAGCTTCAGGTAATGTGGCCTTTAGCAAGCTGGCAGCAAGGTCTCCTTAACCCACCTGTCTATCTTGTGGACAGCTGGGGAAAGTTGGGGTTTGCTGTCACAGGGAACAGGGAAAAAATGTGGCTAACCTGGGAAGGCGAACTTTTCACCCGCTTTACTGTTGGTTTTGTTCCAACGCCTTTTTCTTTTTTTGTGCGGATGAGCCAGCGCCTAGGTAAAAAGCCTGAAGGTACCTTTGGTTTCAATTATGATTGGTAGAAGGAAGGGAACTCTTTGAAAGCTGAGATCATTTCTGTGGGCACAGAACTTCTCTTGGGACAGATTGTGGACACCAACGCTGCTTTTCTCGCCAGGCGCTTGGCAGAGCTGGGAGTTGAGCTGTACAGGCGGGTAACTGTGGGAGACAACCCCGAAAGGCTCAAGAAAGCACTGCAGGAGGCCCTTCAGAGGGCAGATTTGGTAATCACAATTGGAGGGCTTGGCCCTACAGACGACGACCTGACTAGAGAAATGGCGGCAGAGGTCATGGGCCTACCTTTGGTTTTGGACCAGGCAGCCTGGGAAGACATCCAAACATATTTCAGAAAGCTAAACCGGCCACTGACGGAAAACAACAAGAAGCAAGCGCAAATACCCCAAGGGGGAAAGGCCCTGGCCAACAGATGGGGCACAGCAGCAGGGGTATGGGCTGAAAAAGACGGTAAATGCGTCTTGTGTCTCCCTGGCCCGCCGAAAGAGCTTGAGCCTATGTTTGAAGAGGAAGTGCTGCCCCTTCTTGCCGCAAGAGCCCAGGGGACAATAACCTCCACTGTGCTCAAGATCGCCTCCTTAGGGGAGAGCCTGGTGGCAGAGAAAATCTCAGATCTCCTGAGAGAACAGACCAACCCCACCATAGCACCATTGGTGCAGGATGGAGAGGTTATACTGCGCCTCACCTCAAGAGCCCGAGACAGGGAGGAGGCAGCAAGGCTCATGGCGCCTTTGGAAGAGGAGCTGCACAGAAGGCTCGGCACTGCCATCTACGGCAGAGATGGAGATACTCTCGCCTCTGTAGTGGTGGAGCTTTTAGCCTCCTTTGGCCAGACTCTGGCCACTGCAGAATCCTGCACTGGAGGGCTTTTGGCAAGCAGAATCACAGACGTTCCCGGTGCATCTGAGGTTTTCGGTCTGGGAGTTGTGGCCTACAGCAACCAGGCCAAAGAGGAGCTATTGGGGGTGCCAAAGGAGCTTCTGGAAAAGGAAGGTGCGGTAAGTTCCCTTGTGGCAGAAGCCATGGCAAAAGGGATCCAAAAAAGGGCCTCCAGCCACTGGGGAATTGGCATCACAGGCATCGCAGGGCCCACTGGCGGCACGCCCCAAAAGCCTGTTGGTCTGGTTTATCTGGCTTTGGCAAGGGGCAAAGACTGCGAAGTGCATAAGCTGCACTGGCCAGGATCCAGGGAAGCTGTGAGAAGGCGGACTGTCAACTTTGCCTTGGATTTGCTCAGGCAAAAATTGCTCAGGCAGGAAAAGAATAACCAGTGTCGAAATAATTAAGCGGGATCTGCAGGAGGGATAGGAATGGAAAAAGAAAAAGCGAGAGCGCTGGAGAACGCCATCAGCCAAATCGAAAGACAGTACGGCAAAGGCTCGGTTATGAAACTGGGAGATGTTTCCAAGAATTTGCAGATAGATGTAATTCCCACCGGCGCCCTGACTTTGGACCTTGCCCTTGGAGTAGGGGGAGTGCCCAGGGGAAGGGTGGTGGAAATTTACGGACCTGAATCTTCCGGAAAAACCACAGTTGCCCTGCACATCATCGCTGAAGCGCAGAAAGCAGGCGGCATTGCCGCTTTCATCGACGCAGAGCACGCTTTGGATCCCAAGTACGCGAAAAAGCTTGGTGTGGACACAGATAACCTCTTAATTTCACAGCCTGACACAGGAGAGCAGGCTTTGGAGATTGCAGAGGCCCTGGTCCGAAGCGGCGCTGTTGATGTGGTTGCAGTGGACTCTGTGGCAGCTTTGGTGCCCAAGGCAGAGATCGAGGGAGAGATGGGAGACAGCCACGTGGGGCTGCAGGCAAGGCTGATGTCGCAGGCCATGCGGAAGCTCACCGGTGCTATCAGCAAATCCCAGACCATAGCCATTTTCATCAACCAAATCCGTGAAAAGGTCGGGATCATGTTCGGCAATCCTGAGGTGACCACAGGCGGCAGGGCGCTGAAGTTCTACTCCAGCGTGCGCCTTGAGGTGCGCAAGGTGGAGAGCCTCCGCCAGGGGACAGAAATTCTCGGCAACCGTACCAAGGTGAAAGTGGTGAAGAACAAGCTGGCACCGCCTTTCCGGGAAGCAGAGTTTGACATCATCTTCGGAGAGGGCATCTCCAAAGAGGGCTGCATTTTAGATGTGGCAACAGAGTACAATATCACAACCAGGACAGGCACCTGGTATTCCTACGGCGAGATCAGGCTTGGACAGGGCAGAGAGAACGCCAAAAAGTACCTCAAAGAAAACCCCGAACTTGCCCAGGAGATCGAGGCCAAAGTGAGGGAGCAGGCAGGCTTGGCTGTGTCCGGTGAGCCCCAGCTGGAAGCTGCAGGTGAGGAAAAATAGCGTCCCAAGGCGAGAAGATAGCTTTGCGGCTCCTGGCCAGGCGCTGGCACACCACAAAGAGGCTGGCGGAGAAACTCGCCCAGCGGGGCATTGGCCAGGAGGAAATCCAAGAGGTCATCCGGCGGATGACAGATTTAGGCTATCTGGACGACCAGCGCTATGCAGAGACCTGGCTTGAGGAAAAGCTGGCTGCGAAAAAGTGGGGCCCCAGAAGGCTCCGCGCAGAGCTGATCAAACAAGGGATCGCTCCTGAGCTTGCAGAGAAACTGCTTGCCGAGGCTTTTCCGCCTGGCGAGGAAAGGCAGCTGGAGCTGGCTTTGGCCTTGGCGAGAAAAAAAGCAGCTGATCCCGGCAGGTGGCGGGAGAAGACAGGCGCCGCCCTGGAGAGAGCAGGGTTTGAATATGAGGTTATTCGGCAGGCTCTAAACATCATCGAAAAAGAGAAAGTCCTTGACAGTCATTGGGAAAAGGATTAGAATTATTGGCAGAAAAGCGCACTGGTACGATGTTTTCAAGCCGGGCTGGCGCCCGGCTTTCGCACATCTATCGGCAGGAGGTGGCTAACATTATAGCTGTTTTGTTGTATATACTTGGACTTGGACTTGCCTTTGCAATAGGCTTTTACCTTCGAAAAATAATTGCGGAAGCGAAAATCCGCTCGGCAGAGGAAGCTGCAAAACAAATTCAAGAGGAGGCGCGGCGCGAGGCTGAAGCGAAGAAAAGGGAAGCGATTCTGGAAGCCAAAGATGAGGTCCACAAGCTGCGCAGCGATTTAGACAAAGAAATCCGCGAGCGGCGGGTTGAGGTACAGAAGCTGGAAAAACGGCTCCTGCAGCGGGAGGAAATGCTGGATCAGAAGAGCCAGAGCTTGGAGAAGAAAGACGAGCAAATCCAAAAAAGGGAACAGGAGCTGGCACGGCTCAGGGAAGAAGCGGAAAAACTTCGGGACCAGCAGCGGCAGGAACTTGAGCGGATCAGCGCCCTCAGTTCTGAAGAGGCCAAGCAGCTGCTTTTGACGACCATCGAGGAAGAAGTAAGGCACGACGCAGCGCTGTTGGTTAAGGAAATCGAAAGCCAGGCAAAAGAAGAAGGAGAGCGGAAAGCCAGGGAGATCATCACCACAGCCATCCAGAGGTACGCTGCAGACCACGCAGCTGAAACAACTGTTTCCGTTGTCGCCCTGCCCAATGACGAAATGAAAGGAAGGATCATCGGGCGGGAGGGCAGAAACATCAGGACTCTCGAAACCCTCACTGGCATAGACCTGATTATTGACGACACTCCCGAGGCAGTGCTGTTGTCTGGCTTTGACCCCATCAGGCGCGAAGTGGCAAGGCTGGCCTTAGAGAAGCTGATTGTAGACGGCAGGATTCACCCTGCCAGAATCGAAGAGATGGTGAACAAAGCCCAGAAGGAAGTTGACGCAACCATCAGGGAGCAGGGAGAACAGGCAGCCTTTGAAGTGGGGGCAACAGGCCTTCACCCGGAACTCATCAGGACCCTTGGCAAACTCCACTATCGCTCCAGCTACGGCCAAAACGTCCTCAAGCACTCCATTGAGGTGGCGCACCTTGCAGGGATGATGGCAGCTGAGCTGGGCGAAGACGAGGCCCTTGCCAAACGGGCAGGACTCCTCCACGACCTGGGCAAGGCCATCGACCACGAACAGGAAGGGCCCCACGTGGAGCTGGGAGCAGAGCTGGCCAAACGCTATCGGGAATCTCCCGAAGTGATCCACGCCATCGCAGCTCACCACGGCGACATCGAGGCCACGACTGTGATCGCAGTCCTGGTGCAGGCGGCAGACGCCATCTCTGCAGCAAGGCCTGGCGCCAGAAGGGAAACCTTGGAGAACTACCTCAAACGCCTGGAGAAGCTTGAAAAAATTGCTGATTCTTTTGATGGAGTGGAAAAAGCCTACGCCATTCAAGCAGGCCGGGAAGTGAGGATCATGGTCAAGCCGGACAAAATCGATGATGCCAAAGCCGTGCTCATGGCCAGGAATATTGTCAAGAAAATAGAAGAGGAAATGGAATATCCTGGACAAATAAAAGTAACAGTGATCCGCGAAACCAGGGCTGTGGATTACGCCAAATAAGCTTCTTGGGAGGGGTGTTGGCAAATGGCAAGGCAGAGCCGGAACATTCCAGACGATGGATACAACCGCAACAGCGTCAACCTTCTGCTTTCAATTCTGTTCCGCTATCCGCAGATCAGCACCATCAAGTTTTTGGAAGAAGGCACCTTCAGGTTCACTTTTCTGTTCAAGGACGAAGAGCTGGACCAGCAGAAAATAGCAGAGGAAATCGAGAAATACCTTCGTGTCCACTGCCAGCTTTTAGGGCAGGAACCGCAGTGCTGTAATGTCCAGTTCCACAGCCTCGGCACCTACGGCCGCCTGGACGTGCTGCGGGATCTGGCAACCTTGACTGGTGCTGAGATTTCGCTCCTCATCAACGTGGTGCAGAATGCTTTAGGTTCGCAGCTGATTGTGGAACAGCCGGAGTCAACACCTTCTGAGGATGCAGCATATCAAGACGAACTGATCTCTGTCCTCCTGGAAGATTTGCAGGACTGTCCGAAAGGCCATACTCTATATGGGATGAGAGAAAACGGACTTGTCTTGGTGTTCAACCACCAAGACCTGGATTTTAGGAGGTAAGGGTGCGACTACTTTTCATCGGCGATATTGTTGGCAGGCCAGGGAGAAGGGCAGTCCGCGAGCTTCTCCCTGGCCTTGTAGAAAAATACGCCCCTGATGCTGTGATCGCCAATGGGGAGAACGCTGCAGGTGGGAAGGGG
The DNA here is from genome assembly GCA_001512905.1 of Clostridia bacterium DTU084. GTDB lineage: Bacteria > Bacillota > DTU084 > DTU084 > DTU084 > DTU084. The sequence continues at coordinate 24,408 of LFTB01000023.1, forward strand.
ATCTCAAGCAAGGTTGCAGACAACCTCTTCCAGCTGGGGGTCAGCGTCATTACCATGGGCAACCACACATGGGGGAACAAGGAAATCTTCGCTCTGCTCGAGACGGAAAGGCGCCTCGTGCGCCCTTTGAATTACCCGCCTGGCCTTCCCGGCCAGGGGTGGCTGAAGATTGAAACTTCAAAAGGGCCCCTTGTGGTGGTGAATCTCCTGGGCCGCACCGGCATGGCAGGACCTATAGACTGCCCTTTCCAGGCCATGGAAAGGCTCCTGGCAGAGGTGGATGCCCCTGTGGTGGTGGATTTTCACGCAGAGACCACCTCTGAGAAAGCAGCTTTGGCCTGGTTTCTGGCAGGGAGAGCCGCAGCTGTGGTGGGAACCCACACCCACGTGCAGACTGCAGACTGCCGGATCCTGCCCGGCAGCACCGCCTTTATTACGGACCTCGGGATGACAGGGCCAGTGAACTCCATTTTGGGCGTGAAGACCGAGACTATCATCAACAGGTTCAGGACTGGCCTGCCAGAACGCTTTGAAGTGGCTTCAGGTCCTGCCCAGCTTGCCGGCGCCTTTGTGGAGCTTGAGCAGGGCAAGGCGATCAGAATTGAGAGCTTTTGTGAGTACACGGACAGGGAGGAAGACGAAGGTGGCACTTGCTAAAAAATACGACCCCCACGCCACAGAAAAGAAGTGGTACCGCTACTGGCTGGACGGGGGTTTTTTTCATGCTGAGGTGGACAAAACCAAAGAGCCGTTTTGTATTGTGATTCCGCCTCCAAACGTTACTGGCCAGCTGCATCTGGGCCATGCCTTGGACAACACTCTCCAGGATATTTTGATCCGCTGGCAGAGAATGAAGGGCAAAAATGCAGTCTGGATCCCAGGCACGGACCACGCAGGGATCGCCACCCAAATCAAGGTGGAAGAAGAGCTGGCCAAAGAGGGAAAGACCCGCCACGATCTGGGAAGAGAAAAGTTCCTGGAGCGGGTCTGGGAGTGGAAAGAACGCTACGGCAGCCGAATCATCGAGCAGCTCCAGGATCTGGGCGCCTCCTGCGATTGGGAGCGGGAGAGGTTCACCATGGACGAAGGCTGCTCCAGAGCCGTGCGGGAAGTCTTTGTGAGCCTATACGAGAAAGGCCTGATCTATCAGGGCAACTACATAATCAACTGGTGCCCCAGGTGCCAGACAGCCCTCTCAGACATTGAAGTGGAACACAAGGACCAGGAAGGCAAGCTCTGGGAGATCCGCTACCCGTTGGCTGACGGCTCTGGTGAGCTGGTTGTGGCCACCACAAGACCTGAGACCATGCTTGGGGACACTGCAGTGGCAGTGCACCCGGACGACGAACGGTATAAGGACCTTGTGGGCAGGGAGCTCATTCTGCCCATGGTGGGCAGGAGAATTCCAATTATCGCAGATAGCTACGTAGATCCCTCTTTCGGCACTGGGGCTGTGAAGGTAACCCCAGCCCACGATCCCAACGACTTTGCCATGGGCCAGCGCCACAGCCTCCCGCAGGTTACAGTCATCGGACCAGACGGGAAGATGAGCCCTGAGGCAGGCAAATATGCAGGCCTGGATCGCTACCAGTGCCGCAAGCAGCTGATCTCTGACCTGGAAAAGGAAGGCTACCTTGTGAGCACAAAAGCTCACCAGCACGCAGTGGGCAGCTGCTCCCGCTGCGACACCACAGTTGAGCCCACTGTTTCCAAGCAGTGGTTCGTGAAGATGAAGCCGTTGGCAGAACCTGCAATCGAGGCAGTCAAGAAGGGCCTTGTGGAGTTCATTCCCAGCCGCTTTGCCAAGCTCTATCTCAACTGGGTGGAGAACGTCAGGGACTGGTGCATCTCCAGGCAGCTCTGGTGGGGCCACAGGATCCCTGTCTGGTACTGCCAGGACTGCGGCGAGGTGATTGTGGCAAGGGAAGACCCAACTGCCTGCACGAAATGCAGCAGCGGGAACATAGAACAAGATCCCGACGTCTTAGACACCTGGTTCAGCTCTGCCCTCTGGCCCTTTTCCACTTTGGGCTGGCCTGACCAGACCCAGGAGCTGGAGCATTTTTATCCCACGTCAGTGCTGGTTACAGGCTTTGACATCATCTACTTCTGGGTGGCCAGGATGATCTTCATGGGCCTTGAGTTCCAAAAAGAGGTGCCCTTCCACAAAGTATACATCCACGGCCTCCTCAGAGACGCCCAGGGCAGAAAAATGAGCAAGTCCCTGGGCAACGGCATCGACCCCAGTGAGGTCATCGAGGGGTACGGGGCAGACACCCTGCGCTTTTCTCTGGTCTCCGGCACCGCCCCAGGCAGCGACATGCGCTTTTACACGGAAAAAATCGAAGGTGCAAGGAACTTTGCAAACAAGATCTGGAACGCTGCCCGCTTCGCTTTGATGAATCTCGAGGATTTCCAGCCCCAGGGGGACGAGTTCGCCTCTCTGCCCTTGGAGCTGGCAGACAAATGGATCCTCGCAAGATACAGAAAAGCTGCTTTAGAGGTGGACAGGTGGTTGGAGCGCTTTGAGCTGGGAGAGGCAGCCCGGGTGCTCTACGATTTCATCTGGAGCGAGTTTTGCGACTGGTACCTGGAGCTTGCAAAGCCCAGGCTTTACGGCAGAAAGGGCGAGGAGGCAAGGCGCGCTGCCCAGTACACCCTCTGGTACGTGCTGAGCCGCACCATGGAGCTTCTCCACCCCTTCATGCCTTTCATTTCTGAAGAGATCTGGCAGCAGCTGCCCCACGATGGGCCAAGCATTGTGGTGGCCAGCTGGCCTGCGCCTCCTGAAAGCTTTGCAGATGAGGAGGCAGAAGAACAGTTTACAATTTTAATGGATTCCATCCGCTCCATTCGCAACGTGCGCAGCGAAAAACAGGTGCCGCCAGGGAAAAAGGTCCCAGCCATTATTCAAGCAGAACAGCAGCTGCAGGACCTTTTCGGGGACTGGGGACAGTATATAACAGAACTTGCTTCCCTCTCTGAACTTGAGCTTACAGTGCCCGGTGCTGCTCCGGAGAAAGCAGAGGCAATTGTGGCCACAGGCTACACCATCTACCTGCCCCTGGCAGGGCTCGTGGACCTTGAGCAGGAGATCGCAAAGCTCGAGAAGGAGCTGGCTGGCGCCAGAGAGCAGCTCGGAAGGGTGGAAAACAAGCTTGCCAACGCAGACTTTGTTCAGAAAGCGCCTGCCCATGTTGTTGAGCGGGAGCAGAAGCGGAAGCAAGAACTGGAAGCTTTAATTGCAAACCTCGAGAAACGCCTGCACGAGTTGGAGGATTGACCTTGACCTACCAGGAAGCAGTAGCTTATCTTGAAAGCTTGAGCCGCTTCGGCAGCAAGCTCGGCCTTGAGAGAATGCAGAAACTTGCGGAGCTTTTGGGAAACCCGCAAAAGGACCTGAAGTTTCTGCACATCGCCGGCACCAACGGCAAAGGCTCTACAGTTGCCATGCTCTCAGCAATTTTGCAGGCAGCAGGGCTTCAGGTGGGGACTTTCACAAGTCCGCACCTTTCCTCTTTCCGGGAGCGGATCGCCATTTCCAACCAGCCCATCCCGGAGGAGGCAGTCTCCCGGATGGTAGAGGAACTCAAGCCCTTTGCCGACAAAATTCCAGAGCTTACCAAATTTGAGTTTTTCACCGCCCTGGCTTTGCGCTATTTCCAGGAGCAAAAGCCGGATCTTGTGATTTTCGAGGTGGGCATGGGCGGCAGGCTGGATGCCACAAACATAATCGAGCCTGTGGCCTGCGGCATTACCCATCTTGCCCTGGATCACACCCAGCGGCTTGGGAAAACCCTTCCTGAGATCGCCCGGGAAAAAGCCGGGATTATCAAGGGAGGCAGGCCTGTTGTGACTGCCCCCCAAGCGCCAGAGGCTATGGAAGTGCTGCGGGCCACAGCACAAGATAAAGCTGCACCACTGTGGGAGGTGTCAGCCGTCCCAGGGGAAGGGGAGATCTCCTACCAGGGCAGAGCTTTCTCCATCCGGGGGACAGAAGCAGATTTCTGGCTGAAGGACGAAAAGCTCACCAAAGTGCACCTCGCTCTCCCTGGCCGCCACCAATTGCCAAATGCAGCAGTGGCCCTGGGACTTGCGAAAATCACCTGCGACGAAGGTTTTGTGCCAGGGGATCTTCTCCAGCAGGCCATCTACAGCGGCCTTGAGTCTGCCCGCTGGCCTGGAAGGCTGGAGTATTTCCAGGGCAGGCCCTCAGTGATCTTAGACGGCGCCCACAATCCGGACGGCGCAAGGCAGCTGGCCAATTCCCTGGCTGAGTTTTTTCCTGAAACCAAGCCCCTTTTGGTGCTGGGGATTTTAGGGGATAAAGATCTTGAGGAGATGGTATCCCTCCTCGCTCCTAAAGCAGGCAGGATCATCGCCACACGTCCCGATAATCCGCGGGCAGCAGACCCAGAGAAACTCGCCGAGCTCGCCCGGCGCTACCTTGAGGCAGTTGAGGTGGTGGCAGAGCCAGGGGAGGCTTTGTCCAGCGCTTTGGAAGCAGAGGAGGAACTTGTTGTTGTGGCAGGCTCCCTGTACCTTGTAGGGGAGCTGAGGGAAAAAGTGCAAACTTTATTTTCTTAATAAGCAGGAATTTGCACCCTCGATAGCGTATTAGTACAGGAGATGAAAGGAAGGAACTTCACATGGCTCGCCGCAAGGCAACAGCTGGTCAACTGGTTTTAGTTGGCGCCCTCGCTGTTGGCTTAGGCTACCTTTTGGGTACCTGGGCCTTGCAGCTCCTGATTGGGGACGCTCCCGCTCCGCAGCCCAAGCTGCCTGAAGTTGTCGGCGCTGAAGGCGAGGAGTTCAGCCAAAACGTTGCAGAGGCGCCCAGGGAGCAGCCTGCTTTGGAAAGAACTCCAGAGCCAGCTTTAGAATCAAGCATCCCTGCAGCTGAGGAAAGTGTAACTGTGGAAGAGCTGGCAGAGGAGCCAGAGCCCGAGACTCACTGGCGGGTTGTGGTGGGCAATTTTACCACCCGCGAACAGCTGGAAGCAGCAGCAAAAGTACTTTCGGAAGCTGGCTTTGATGTGTTGCCGAAGGGAAGCGGACCGTACTTCATTCAACTGGGAGTTTTTCAGGAAAAGGAACGGGCAGAGGCTCTGGTTGAACGGCTCGCAGCCTTCAGCTACCCTGTCCGGGTAGAAAGCACAACTTTATAAGCATCTGAGGGAAGCCCAGACTGTTTTTTCTTTCTGGTATACAGCATACCCTCCAAAAATAACTTAAATTTCCACAATTTTGCGGCTAGTTAGTGAATTTTTTCACAAAGTAAGGGAAACATATAAGCCCCATAGCTAGGCAGGCAAATTTGGGGCTAAATGTTTTCAACTTCCTGACAAAGTTTGGGAGCAGCTCCCCTGCTGCAGCAAGTGGGAACTTGTCCCCAATCTTTATATAACATTCAGTTTCAGATGAGAAAGGAGATAGGCTAAAAAATGGGAAATTGTCAGTGCACCACAAAGGCAAGTGATCCCCGCTGGCAGAAGCTGGATGAAATTCTGGCAGAATGGCGGGACAAGCCTGGGAACGTGATTCCAGTCCTGCACAAGGCCCAGGAATTGTTCGGTTACTTGCCCAGGGAAGTGCAGGAGTATGTGGCAGCGGGACTCGGAGTGCCGGTAACTGAAGTTTATGGGGTGGTTACCTTCTACTCCCTGTTCACCATGCAGCCTAAGGGAAGACATACCATCAGCCTCTGTATGGGAACAGCCTGCTACGTGAAAGGAGCCCAGGCCATTTTAGACGCCTTGCGGGAACAGCTGGGAGTCGGCCCAGGCGAGACCACAGAAGATGCCCGGTTCACTTTTGAGGTTATGCGGTGCATGGGAGCCTGCGGGCTGGCACCAGTATTAGTGGTGGACGAGGACATCTACGGCAAAGTCACCCCTGAGGGGCTGGCTGAAATTTTGGAAAAATACGAGTAAATGAAGAAGCCCAGGGCAGCAGCCTCAGTAGAGGCAGCGCCAGGGAAGATTAGATTGGAAAATTTCCGTCTGCTTACTTACAAGATATGATTGCACAGGACAGTACGAAGGGAATGAGGAGGTTAATGTCGATGGAGCGCTTTCGTGGCCACGTGCTTGTTTGTGCAGGCGCGGGCTGTATATCCAGCGGTTGCTTTGAAGTAGAGAAGGCATTAAAAGCAAGTCTCGCAAAGCACAACCTGACAGAGGAATTCAGGGTAGTGGAAACAGGCTGTATCGGTACCTGCGATCTGGGCCCGCTGCTTGTGGTCTACCCAGGAGGAGTTTTCTACCAAAAAGTCGAGCCGCAAGATGTAGAGGAGATCGTCACAGAACACCTAATCGGCGGCCAAGTGGTGAAGAGGCTGCTGTATAAAGACCCCAAAAGCGGCGAAGAATTAGAAAAAATCGACCAAATCCCCTTCTACAGCAAACAGCTGCGCATTGCCCTGCGCAACTGCGGACAGATTGATCCGGACAGCATTGAAGAATACATCGACAAAGACGGCTACAAAGCTTTGGAGAAGGCCCTCAAGGAGATGTCTCCCCAAGATGTGATCCAGCAGATCAAAGATTCAGGCCTTCGAGGCAGGGGAGGAGCAGGCTTTCCCGCAGGGCTGAAGTGGCAGTTTACAGCAGATGCACCAGGCAAGCCCAAATACGTTGTCTGCAACGCAGACGAGGGAGATCCCGGCGCCTTTATGGACCGAAGCATCCTCGAGGGAGATCCCCACTCTGTAATTGAGGCCATGACAATCGCGGGCTTCGCCGTGGGAGCAGAAAAGGGCTTTGTCTACGTGCGGGCAGAGTATCCTTTGGCAGTCCAGAGATTGACAAAAGCCTTGGAACAAGCCCGGCAGCGCGGCTATTTAGGGGAAAAGATCCTCGGCTCTGATTTTTCCTTTGACATTGAAATCCGGGTGGGAGCAGGGGCGTTCGTCTGCGGCGAGGAAACGGCCCTCATCGCTTCCATTGAGGGGCAGCGGGGCGAGCCCAGGCCAAAGCCTCCTTTCCCTGCAGTCAGCGGCCTGTGGGGCTGCCCAACCTTGATTAACAACGTAGAAACCTTTGCCAACATTCCCGCCATCATCCTCAATGGATCCGGGTGGCTGCAGGAGATCGGCACAGAAAAAAGCAAAGGCACCAAAGTCTTTGCCATTGCCGGCAACGTGAACAACACAGGGCTTGCTGAGGTGCCCATGGGCACCACCCTCAGAGAGCTGGTCTTCGACGTCGGCGGCGGCATCCCAGGCGGGAAAAAGTTCAAAGCAGCCCAGACTGGAGGACCTTCTGGCGGCTGCATCCCTGAAGAGTTCCTGGACACACCTTTGGACTATGAATCCTTGAGCAAATTAGGCGCAATTATGGGTTCTGGCGGCCTTATTGTTATGGATGAGGACAACTGCATGGTGGACGTGGCCAGGTTCTTCCTGGAGTTCACCCAGGATGAATCCTGCGGCAAGTGCACCCCCTGCAGAGTGGGAACCCGCAGGATGCTGGAAATCCTCACCCGCCTCACCAAAGGCCAGGGAGAGGATGGAGATATCGAAAAGCTCGAGGCCCTTGGAAATCTCATCAAAAGCACAGCCCTCTGCGGCTTGGGCCAGAGCGCCCCAAATCCCGTTTTGAGCACCATCAAGTATTTCCGGGATGAATACGAAGCCCATATTTACGAAAAGCGCTGTCCAGCCGGCATCTGCCAGAGCCTCCTGCGCTACGAAATCGTGGCAGAGCTCTGTCAGGGCTGCGGCTTGTGCGTCAGGGTTTGCCCCACAAAAGCCATCAGCGGCCAGCGGAGAGAGGTCCACGTAATTGACCAGGAACTCTGCTCTAAATGCGGTAATTGTCTGAGCAAGTGTCCATTTGGGGCCATCAGGAAGTATTAAAGGGAGTGGGAGATGAAAATGGAAAAAATACATTTAACAATAGATGGACAGAGGGTTGAGGCAGCGCGGGACCAGACTGTCCTCGAAGCGGCACAAGCTGCAGGGATCAACATCCCAACCCTTTGCTACTGTCCCAATACCAAACCAACAGGCGCCTGCAGGGTCTGTCTTGTGGAAGTGGAGGGCATGAGAAACCTCGTCACCTCCTGTACTCTGCCTGTGGCTGAGGGCATGGTGGTTAAAACCAGCACACCCCGGGTCCGGGAGGCCAGGCGGGGCATAGTTGAGCTGCTTTTGTCAGACCATCCTGCAGAGTGCCTCACCTGCAGCCGCAGCGGCAGCTGCGAACTTCAGAATGTGGCACAGGACCTGGCTGTCCGCGAGATCCCCTACAGCGGCGCCATGGGAGATCGCCCCTTTGACGACAACAACCCATCCATAGTCCGGGAGATGAGCAAATGCATCTTCTGCCGCAGGTGCATAGACGTCTGCAGCCAGGTGCAGGAGGTTTCAGCTTTAGGGGCCATCGGCAGGGGATTTGAAACCCAGATCGGCCCTGCCTTTGGCGACGAGCTGGGACAAGTTGCCTGCGCCCTCTGCGGCCAGTGCGTCCTGGTCTGCCCAACAGGCGCTCTTTCTGAGAAAGACAGCACAAGGGAAGTCTGGAAGGCTTTGGCAGATCCAGAGAAGTTCGTGGTTGTGCAAGTTGCACCTGCCATCCGCACTACAATTGGCGAGGAGTTCGGCCTCGAGCCTGGGACGCCCCTTGTTGGTGAGCTTGTAGAGGGCCTCAGGCGCCTCGGTTTCGATAAGGTTTTCGACACTGATTTCGCTGCAGACCTCACCATTATCGAGGAAGGTACTGAGCTTCTGCAGAGGCTCGAGACAGGCGGCACCCTGCCCCTCATCACCTCCTGCAGTCCAGGCTGGGTGAAATACTGCGAGCACTTTTTCCCTGAGCTCATCCCCAACCTTTCCACCTGCAAATCTCCCCAGGAGATGTTCGGTGCGGTGATGAAGAACTGGTACGCCAAAAAGCACAACCTGGATCCAGAGAAGATCTTCGTGGTTTCCATCATGCCCTGTACTGCGAAGAAGTTTGAAATCGCTCGCCCTGAGCTTGCCACAACTGGCGCCCCGGATGTGGATGCAGTCCTCACCACAAGAGAGCTGGCGAAGATGTTCAAGGAGGCAGGTATCCAACTGCCTAAACTGCCCAAGTCCGAGTTCGATCAGCCTTTAGGTGAGTCCACAGGCGCCGCCGTGATCTTCGGCACCACAGGCGGTGTGATGGAAGCAGCTCTGCGGACCGTCTACGAGAAAGTCACAGGCGAGACCCTCAAGGAGATAGAGTTCACACAGGTCCGGGGCTTGGATGGAATCCGGGAAGCTGAAGTGGACCTCGCAGGCAAGAAAGTGCGCCTTGCAGTTGCCCACGGCCTGGGCAACGCCAGAAAGCTCCTGGAGAGGATAGTCAAAGGGGAAGGAGACTACACCTTCGTGGAGATCATGGCCTGTCCTGGTGGCTGCATAGGTGGCGGCGGCGGGCCGAGGCCTACAGACCAGGAGCGGCGCAAGAAGCGGGCTGAAGCTTTATACCAACTTGATCGGGATCTGCCCCTGCGCAAATCCCACGAAAACCCGGCTATTCAAGCCCTCTACAAAGATCTTGGAGAGCCAGGGGGAGAGCTTGCCCACAAGCTGCTCCACACCCACTACCAGAGCCGAGCTTGTGGCTGCAATTGCCAGGAATAAATAAGATTGGAATTTCTGGTTATAGAAGGAATCCCTCAGGTGCTTGTCGAAATATAATCCTATAATCTGAGCTACTATTTAGAAAGAGAGGGATAGACGGGTGAGGAACAGAATACTGATCTGCAGCTTAATAGCCGTACTGGTCGGGCTAATGATGGGAGCAGCAGTTGCAGAAGAGAAGGTAAATGGTGATGACGGCGATATTGTAGTGGTGGTAAATGGCGAGCCCATCACGGCTTTTAAGTTCTATGCAGAGATGGAAAAGCAGGTTGGCGCACAAATCCTGCAGAACATGATCATTGAATCTTTGATTATGCAGGAAGTGGAAAGGCTGAAACTTTCAATTACAGACGCAGACATTGCCCAGCAGTTGGAAATGCTGCGGATGCAGTTTCCCAATGAGCAGTCTTTCCAGTATGCCTTGATGGGAATGAGCCAGGAAAACCTCTACGCGCAGCTGAAGATCCAGGCAGCCCTGTGGAAGCTGGGCACCAGAAACGTAAAGGTGACAGAGGAAGAGATGAAGCAGTACTATGAGGAAAACAAAGACGATTATAAAGAGCCTGAGACGGTTCGTGCCCGTCATATCCTGGTGAAAACTGAAGAAGAGGCCAAAAAGATCATTGAGGCTCTGGATGCAGGCGAGGATTTCGCAGAGCTGGCGAAAGCCCACGGCCTGGACGGCACAAAAGATCGGGGCGGGGATCTGGGATATTTCTCTTACGAGGAAATGGTGCCCGAGTTCTCTGCAGCAGCTTTCGCTCTGGAGGTTGGCCAGTATACAAAGGAACCAGTGCAGACACAGTTCGGATACCATGTGATCAAGCTGGAAGAGCGCAATGAGGAGAAGCAGTACACCCTGGAAGAAGTTAAGGACAGTGTTCAGCTGGCCATTCTCTCTGAGAAGGCGGCAAGCAGTCAAGAGATCATTCAGGATTTGCTGAAGAAGGCCAAGTTCGACTGGAGATGGGAGCGGTACAGCAATATCTTCTCCGGTCTGGTTCCATAAACAATACTACAAAAAGGAGGAAGAGGAGGGCCTAGCCCTCCTCTTTTGTTATGCTGCAGAAAGGCACTGTATTGAAAACAAAAGGGAGAAAAGCACAAGTTGAAGTCTGCAGCCGGGACGCCTGCAAAAACTGCAGCGGCTGTCTTGGCGGGCAGAGGGAGCACACCCTTTGGGCAGCAAATCCCCTGGGGGCCCAAGAGGGAGAGGAGGTCTGGGTGGAGCTCTCATCTGGGCTCCTGTTAGGCGGCGCTGCCCTTCTCTACCTGTTGCCCCTTGTGCTCCTCCTTCTGGGCTATGCAGCAGGCGCCAGCCTTTTTCAAACCCAAGCTGCGGCGCTGGGCTGTGCAGCTTTGGGCTTTGTCATTGCCATCTTCATCGGCAGCTTTTGCAATCGGCTGCTGGAGAGGCGGGGCCGCCTGGAACCTGTCATCAAAAAAGTGGAAAGGAAAAGGTGAGCCTGCTTTCGGCTATTGAGGCGTGCTAATGTAAACCTAAGGGGTGGTATTGTTGAGCCTGCTCCTGTTTTTTGATGATAAGCATCTCCTGCTCCGAGAGAACCTGAAGCGCATTTGCGCTCAACCTCAATTGGAAGCAGTTTATATTGATCCTGTGGCAAGCACTTCTGCCGGCTTTCCCTCAGTTGTCCGGGATCCCAAGACAGGGCTGTATCACATGTTCTATCAGGGGTGGCTGCGGGGGGATAAAATAGTGACCCTTGCTGCCGCCAGTAAAGACGGGTTGCATTTTCAGCCCCGCAGCACAGCAAGGCAGGCTGGCATCACGGCTCCTGTCTGCGATCATCAGCTTCTCGCTGAAATGGATGGAGAGCTGGCCCTGGTTTTCGAAGATCACCATGCTCCTGAAGACAAAAGGCTGAAAGCGCTGGTTGCTGTGTACAACAGGCCCCAGATGCAGGTAAAAAACATTCTCTTCACCTCAGGGGACGGAATCCACTGGATCCTAGAGGAAGGGGTTCGCTGGAACACAAGAGGCGCAGAGCCTGGCGCCGGCTGTTTTTACTGCGAGGCCACAGAAAGCTACATTCTCACCCAACGGCCTGATTGGGGCGTACGCAGGATCTGCATTGCCGAAACCCGCGACTGGCAGCATTTTTCTGATCCGGAACTCGTCCTGCAGGCAGACGCTCTGGATGAACCCTTGACTGAAACCTACGGGATGCCTGCTTTCGCCTACGATGGCTGGTACATTGGCTTTCTCTGGCTATACCAGCCTCCTCAAGAGCGGGGTCCTGTGAAATACTGGAAGGGGAAAGTCCATTCCCAGCTCACCTACAGCGTCAATGGCCGTCATTTTCAGCGCGCCCTGCGTCAGCCATTCATCGGCAACGGCGATCCGGCAAGTCCGACCTGGGGAATGGTTTTCCCTTCCGCCCTCTACACAGACGCAGAGGGGAATCTCGTGGTGGCTGCTTCTGCCTGCCGTTACGAACACGGCCATTTTGCAGACCAAGGCGGCGGCTCCATTGTCTTTTATCGTTTGCGAAAGGACGGTTTTGTGGCTTTAGAGTCCACCGGCGGCCCTGGCCTCCTCTGTACTCGGGGTCTTCTGACAGCCGGAGGGGAGCTGGAAATAAACATTGAGGCTCCCTATTCTGAAGCCACATGCTGTATTTACACCCATGGCGGCATCGAGCCAATGCCGGGCTATAGCCACGAAGATTGCATTCCCTTCACCGGTGATTCCACAAAGTGGGTGCCCAGCTGGAAAGAAGGCCGCACTTTTTCCCAATTGGCAGGACAGGTTGTTTATATAGAGGTGAAGCTGAACTCCGGCATGCTGTATTCGATCCGAGGCCAGCTAACTCCCATGATGGTGAGAGATGTGGATCGCTATGTCAAGTTCGGGACGATTCCCGATGTGAGAGGTTTTTTTTAGCAGATAGAGCTTTAAAAAGCAAAAGGGGGGAGAGTCCCCTTTCTGCTTTGAATTCTTTGAGCGGTCTGCACAGAGCCTGCGCCGCTTGAGAAAATCAAGTTTTTATGCAGAGAGGCTGCCCATTTCAGGCAGCCTCCTTTTATCCGCTGAGAGAAATTCCGCTCCTCTGCGAAAGGGTCTGTTTGAACCCATCCAAACTCTCAGCTCTCAGGCTAGAGCGAAAGAGTTCCTCGAGAGTTTGTTCGTCCTGTATCTTTTTTATCTGCATTCTTATGTCCTTATCCGTACTGCCGAACCTTTCTTGCAGAATTTCTACTATGGTATCCTGTTTGTTTTCTCGAATGCCTTCAATTCTGCCTTCAATTTTTCCTTCTTTTCGAGCCTTATTCAGTAAATACTCGGTCACAGAATTTTTTTCACTGAGTATTTAGTCGAGTATTTGAAGCATTTGGATATCCTCCTTTGGGAGCTCTGAGATGTCCAAATACCTGCCGGCTAATGCCGCAGCTATGGCAAGCTGCGCATCCCGTTTTTCCGGATCAGCCTCTAGTTTTTTGATCAATGCCTTCGTTTCCCTGTACACATCCAAGCTTTTCTCCTCTGTCAGCAGTATGAGGACGGGCGCAAGGCCCGGCAGTTCGCCCTTTCTTATTCTGGGCAGGTGTTCCCACAAGCGGACTACCGAATACGTGAAAGTGTGGCTGAGGTTGAACTGGGTTTTCTGGTATGCGTTGGGCGGAGGGAGCTGCCTCTTTCTTTCCAGGTATATGATCACTGAATAAGTCGGCAGCCTCAGCGAGGCTTCGATCAGGGCGTTGTATTGGAACATCCGCTGAGGGAGATCCTTTCTGTGTTCCAGCTGAAATTCCAGGTGAAGGACAAATCTTTTCGTCCCCTGCTCAACTATATATATGTTGTCAGCTCGAAGCTGGGGAATATTCAACTCCTTGTCTTCGTGGTGAATTCTCAGAGGTTCTGAGGAGTTCAAAACAAGTTTCAGGAAATCTTCAGAGTAATTCCGGGCAAGATACTTAAAATTCAAATCCAAAGATGCTTTCTCTGCGGACATGAGAAACCACCTCCATCATTTGTAGCATAAATCCGGTAGGTGGCCTCATATGATTTATATTCTACGCCGACAAGCCAAATCCTTCTGCTGTCTGAAAGTTTACATAAAACCTGTCTCTTCAGACAATAACGGCCCAGCTCACCTGTCAGGAGCTGGGCTGTTTGTTGAAATATTCTTTAGCTCGTGAATCAGGGCAGCTGCTACAACAAGCATGTACTTTCAGGCGTTGATCTGCAGTCCCAATTAGAGCAGCGCTGCTTTGCTTCAGCGCAAAAATAAACTGCCGACTGCTCAAAAAAAATTCCAACAGAAACTTCTTTTTTTGAATTAGCCTGCATAATTTGAACGTGGGTGGAAAAAATAGGATCAGATTCCACAATTTTAACTGAAGTGGGCAGTCTTCAGTTAAGAAAAAAAAGGGGGAAATTAAATGAAAAAGATTGTGTTTTTAGCAATGCTGCTTTGTCTCAGTTTGGCAGCCAGCGTCTTTGCAGAGCCTGCCCAGCCAAAGAACGTGGCTGTGGACGTGCTGGTAGTTGACACCCAGGAATTGATTGCCAACGATCCCACAATAACCATTCCCACACCAACAGCGGCCAACTACAATGCAGGGTACACAGATGTCGTCACAGGACAGCTTGTCGTCAGAAGCAATGTCCGCTGGGTGCTCAGTGTGAAAACAGAATCATGGGGCAGCCCTTCGGGTGTCAACAAAGCTTTAACTGATTGGCAGTGGAAGCGGCAGATGCAGGATCAGTTTACAGAGTGCAGCACAGCTGATGTCAAGGTGGTGGACGGCCTTCCCACATCCGGTACAAATGTCAATATCAATTACCGGATGAAACTGGATTGGGAAAACGATGCGCCAGGCAGCTACTACTTAGTCCAATATTACACTCTGACCAAAGACAGCTAATTTTTCTGAGTTAAAAAAGGGGCCACTGCCGGGAAGCTTATGCTTCTTGCCCCTTTTCTTTTTAGGGGAAGGAGGGAAACATTGAAAACCTGTATCTATGCTCTGTGCATTCTCTTTTGTTTCACCAGTTTGACAAGTGCCTTTGTCCAGTGCTCCATCGAGGACCGGGTGGTTAAACTCAGACCTGGTGAGAGGGGCCAGCTTGAGATCGAGCTCTATAACCCAGAGGCAGAACAAAGAACCGTCCGCGCCTACCTCGGGGATTGGGAACTGGGAACTGGAGGCGAACCAGTGTTTCATCCAGCCGGCACCTTGCCTAATTCTGCAGCAGGACAGCTGAAACTTGCAGATCCCCTTGTGGTCTTAGGGCCAGGGGAGAGGGGCAAGCTGCGCCTGGAGGTGGAAGTGCCAAAGGAGCAGCGCGGCAGCAGAGCTGCCATGCTGTTTGTGGAAGCTGGCCAACTTCCTCCCCCAACCTCAGCTCTTGAGAACCAAATGCAAATCAGCGTCCAGACCCTCCTGCGCTACGGGATTAAAATTTACGTTGTGGCCCAGGGAACGGAGGAACCAGCCTCTAAGATCAACGATCTAAGGCTCCAGCCTCCATCAGAGGGGAAAATCCCAGTAAACATTGTCCTTCAGAACAGCGGCAATATCCATCTCCGCTATCAGTGCAGGCTTGAGGTGCGCTCTTTAGAGGGAGAAGTACTGGAAGAAAAAGAGCTTGCTCCCTTTTCGATTCTGCCAGGTGCTGTCCGCACGGTGCAAAGCGAGATCAAACTGCCTCCTTTCGGCAAATACCTGCTTTTGGCTGTGCTGGATTACGGCAGCGAGAAGCTGCTCGCAGCTGAGGCACCCTTTGAGATAAGGGAGGGAGGTAAGTGAAAAGCAAACTCCCATTGCTGCTTTGCATCTTGGGACTTTTGGCCGGCAGCGCAAGCGCTCTGTCCCTCGAGGTGGAGAGCACGGCAAATTTCGTCCAGAGCACAGCAGCAGACTTAAACCGCGGCTACGTGGAACTTCCCGCAGCCACAAGGCTCACCATTGAAGGGGACGAGCCATGGCAGCTGTACGTCCGTGCAGAG
>LFTB01000047.1 GCA_001512905.1 Clostridia bacterium DTU084
AAACCATAAAATCCCAGCTAGAAAATTTATTATATACACATACTATCTAGTCGGAAAATGGGCTTTATGAGTGTTCGAGGAACATTTATGCTTTAGAAAAATCAATTGCCCCTGCTGCCCAGACACCGGTTCCACTTTGTTGGCATTAACGCTTGCTTAATTCATCGACAATCTCCAGGTACATTAAAACTTGTTCCAGGGGAATATCATCGGTGAGGTGGTTCCCCACATTGAAAAAGTAACCAGGACATTTATGGCCTATTTTGGCAAACCGCTCAACTTCGTGATAAATCTCTTGGCGAGTTCATTTCCTCAAGATCCTGCAGTCCATATTGCCGATAAAGATGCCAGCGCAAAAAAATTGTTGGTTATCTTTTTCTGCTGCCCGCAGTGATATCTTTTATCTATTTCGTTTGGTATCCCCTTGTCTGGGCCTTTGTCATGAGCTTGCAGAAAGTGCATCTTGCGGGGCACACAAGCTTTGCAGGTTTCGCTAACTTTAAAACTCTCCTTGCCGATCCCGTCTTCGGCCAAGCCTGGCGCAATGCAGGTTACTTCACCATTCAGGCGCTGCTTTTCGGATATTTGGTGCCTGTGATCGTAGCGATTCTCCTCAACGAGGTCCGGCGGGGCCAGGCTTTTTTCAGAATCGCAGTTTACCTCCCCATAGTTGCGCCCTCTGTTGCAGTGAGCATTCTGTGGCTGTGGCTCTTTGACCCCTCTTTGGGACTATTGAACACAATTTTAGGCTGGTCTAGCATCCCGCCTTCCCAGTGGCTCCTTTCATCCAGCACTGCCCTGCCCAGCCTTGTCCTGATGGCCACCTGGGCTGGCTTCGGCGGCACAGCAATCATCTATTTGGCTGGCCTTCAGGGGATCCCAGAACTGTATGAGGCAGCCGAGATCGACGGCGCCAACATCTGGCAGCGGGCTTGGAATATCACCATTCTGCAGTTTAGGCCTGTGATGGCTGTGATGTTTATCCCCCAGATTCTAGGCACCATGCAGGTCTTCACTGAACCCTTTATCATGACAGGCGGGGGACCGAACAAAGCCACCATGACCATCCTGCTTCTCATCTACCGCTACGCTTTCATGTACATGGATATGGGCGTTGCATGCGCTGCGACGCTCTTGCTCTTTATTGTGCCTGCAGTTCTCTCTTATATCTACTTCAAACTGGACAGCAGGGTAGAGGATTAAAGAAGAATGTGAACATGGCAGAAAGAGGGCGAACCCTTATCAGCAGGCAGAACCTTTTGGGGCCCACTGCAAAAATCGGCTATGTTTTGATGATTGTTTTCCTTATTGTGGTGGCAATTGCCGGATTGGGTAATAAGCTCAATGGAGATGTCTTTTTTTAATAGGTACAGGTAGAAGAAGGCACCGAGAAGTAAACTGAATGGGAAAAGAGAAAAGCAAAATATACCTGTTAACTCTCTTCTTCCAATTTTTTTGGCCTTCTTTATTAATCCACTTCCCGTGGTGCCTTCTAGCCTGGGTTCATCTTTACCTGATTTGCGTCTATTGATTTTGAGCTGGCAGCTCGTTTCATAAAAGATGCAAGCTATTTCATAACTTCCCAAATCGGAGGCCTGTACTCTTTGCCCCTCTCGCCTAAGACAATCGGCTTGATCCCAGCCAGTTCGCAGGCATAAACCAATCTGTCGGTGTGATCACCCAGCACTCCCTGCATATGGTTGGCCGGGAAATACTGGAGGAATTCGTCAAAGCTGCAGGCAAGCCGCGCAAACACATGGGGCCAGGTTGGGTCTGTCTGCTGTCCCAGTTCTTTACGTTTTTCTGCTGGTAAATCCAAGCTCTCTGCAGGCACGATCACCATGAACGGTTCACCGTCATAGAAACCAATTCTTGCAAAGGTAAGCTGTCCTGGAGCTGCGTCGAATTCTACAGAAGCACCGCCGGCTTTGAAGTAATATTCTAATGCTGGATGGAAGGTGATCTTCTTGAAATTCTCTGCAGGATCAGTAGAGTGGGCAGCGTAGAAGCTGGAATGGTTGCCGCTGTTGCACATATCCCACAGATCCAGTTCTGGGTGATACAAACGTACGTCCATAAATAGGGTAGGCAGACCGCCGGAGATGTATTTTAAAAGCTGCATGGTAATGGCAGCACCAGCATCTGCTTCAGTGGCACAAACTGTTGGCTCTTTTGGCCCGTTCCAGTCGTATGGATCGTTCAGCAGCATTTCAGCCACATCGCCTAAGCAGATATGCTCTGTGAGTTCCCGCTGGCCTTTGATTCCGCAGAAATCCAAACCATACCCTTCATTAAGTTTTTTGATGGCAAGGTAGAGCCTAATCTGAGTTTCCAGGGTTTTCTCTGTGAGCATGTGTCCATCGTAGCGGAGCCGCTCACCTAACAAGCTCTCAAACCACTTGCGCCCCTTTTCAACTTCAGCCTGGGGAATTTCTTCCATGACTTTTACGGCCAAAAGCTGGTCGATCTGATAGGCTGTGCACCCTAAAGCTTTCTGGACAGGGATCATATGAAAATATCCTGTTTCCATTCCCATGGAATGTCCGCCGTAGATGCCAAATACTTCGTTGCGGATGGTGGTAACAGCCTGACTTGCCCGGACCCAGTTGATCACTTTCTCCACAGTATCAGGGTCATTGTAACTACCTATAATGCGATGGATTCTTCTCCCTGCCTGCCGCAGCGCGCCGTCTGTTGCTAATAAGCCCACATTGCCAGGATATTTGCCGTTGTTATTCGAAAGGCTCAGAATCGGAATGTCTCTGCCGAAAGAGTTAACCAAAGGCCAGGCAAGGTAGGGGAAATTCCAAACGTTATAGCACATAATAAGCTGCTTAACGCCGGCCTGCGCCAGCTCTGCACCCACTTTTTGGGCGACGCGTACGCTTGTGACAGTTTCTGAAGCCACAACAATAGGCGGGCAGTTGCCTTCCTCAGTCAAACGTTCTTTAATTACCTCCGCCCACTTCTTGACAACCTCCATGTTTTCCTGACTGTTTTCCCGATAAACATGAGGTCGCTCATCATTTACTAAGACCAAACCAACAGTTGTGTTTCTCATCTGTTATTTCCTCCTCTGATTCTGTAACCGGTTTCAAAAATCTGTTCGAAAAAAATTACACCCTCCGACAAGATTTGCGTTCAATCAATGTCATCTGCATTACCACCTCCCTTTCCTGTTCTGATATTCCTTCCAACCTATCCAAGGCTAACTGCGCAGCCACTGTGCCCATAGTTCTCACAGGCTGCGCTACTACAGTTAGAAAGGGGTAAACTTCTGAAGCTAGTCCCAGATCATCAAAACACACCAATGATATATCCTTAGGCACTTCTAATCCTTTTTCTCTCAAAGCGCTTAATGCTCCAATTGCCTCTATGTTATTGGAAGCGATCACTGCTGTAGGAGGCTCAGCAAGCTCCAAAAGCTTCAAGATCCCTTCTCTGCCGCCTTTTTGCTGAAAATCCCCTTCTGCAATCAATTCTGACTCTGGAGTCAGGCCGTGTGCTTTCATGGCATCAAGATAACCATCCAAACGGCTTTTAGCAGTGGAAATCCCCTTCTTGCCTGCAATGAAGCCGATCCTTCTGTGTCCCAGACCCACCAGGTAATCAACAAGGGTTTTGGCACCGCCTCGGTCATCGCTCCGCACCAGATCTGCGTTCAGGCCTTTGAGCTGCCTGTCTATTAATACCAAAGGAGTTTTCCCTTTGAGCAGAGGGCTGATCTCCCTGGAATTCCGAGCAGCACTGGCAATAATTAAGGCATCCACTCTTTTCTCCATTAAAAACCTGATTGCTCTGCGTTCTTTGGTTGGGTCTTCATCTGTATTTGCCATGATGACAGCCATTTTCCGCTGGACAGCCTGATCTTCGATCCCGCAGATGAGATCTGTGAAAAAAGGGTTTGTAAGATCAGGGATCACCACAGCCAAGGTATTTGTTCTCTTTTTCGTGAGGCTGCTGGCGTTCATGTTAGGAATAAATCCTGTTTCCTTTAAGGCTTTCTCCACCAGTGCCCGAGTTTTAGGAGCCACATATCTTTCGTTATTGATGACTCGGGAAACTGTAGCCACTGAAACTCCTGCTTTTTTTGCAACGTCATATATATTGGCCATTCTGAAACCCCTTTCAGATTCTAATGGTATATTTCGATTATCATTCCAGAAATTCCTTCCTTATTTAAACACAAAGATAATGATATCAAAAAAAGCCGTATATCTCCTTGATTTACGCAAAATTTGCATCCTGGAAAGGAAATAAGCGGCGAACCAAGAATATCTGAAACAAACTGTAACTGGTTACAACAAAAGTGTTGGGAGGTTTCAAGATGCGCGAAATACACCTGGACTTTCACAACAGCCCTTTGATTAAAAATATCGGCGCTCAGTTCGATCCGGAAAAATTTGTGCAAACCCTCCTGGAGGCCAAGGTAACGTCTGTAACCTGCTTTGCCAAATGCCACCACGGCATGATCTACTACTACACAAAACTGCCTGCACAGCATCCGCACTTGAAAAGAGATCTGCTGCGGGAGCAAATTGCTGCTAGCCACGAGGCTGGGATCAAAGTGCCTATCTACATATCGCTAGGACTAGATGAGGCGATGGCAAACCTTAATCCCCACTGGCGGGAGGTGTCTCATGACGGCAAGCTTGGTGGAAGCGCACCGCTGGAGGCCGGCTGGAAAAAATTGTGCCTCAACAATAATCCTTACCTTTCTTATGTGGAAGAGCAGATCGATGAGCTTTTTTCACTTTTTGAGGTCGACGGCCTGTTTTTCGACATTATCTATCAAGGGGAATGCTGCTGCCACAACTGCCTCGTTTCGATGCCGGCAGAAGGCTATAACCCCGAAATCAGCGAGGACCGGAAAGCCTTTGCTGAAAAAGTGCTGCTGAACGTAAAAAAACGCCTCTCCTCATTTATTTGGGAGAAAAAACCCGGCTGTCCCGTTTTCTACAACGCGGGCCACATCGATCCAAGCATTAGAAGCAGCCTTGCTTATTACTCTCATTTGGAAATTGAATCTCTGCCTACAGGCGGTTGGGGATATGATCATTTTCCAATTGTCGCACGCTACGCGCGCCAACTGAATCGTCCATATTTAGGTATGACTGGTCGCTTCCATAAGTCCTGGGCAGAATACGGCGGTTACAAGCAGCCCGCTGCTTTGGAATACGAGTGCCTAAGGTCTGTAGCATTTGGCGCTGGCTGTTCCATAGGCGATCAGCTGCTGCCCGAAGGCAGGCTGGATCCTGAAGCGTGGAAGTTGATTGGTGATACTTATCGAACTGTAGCCCGTTACGAGCCCTATTTGCAAGGTGCCAAACCTGTAACAGAACTGGCTGTCCTCATGCCCGAGACAGAAGAACGCATTGACGAGGCAATTGCAGGAGCCAACAGAATCCTCACAGAAGCACAATACCAGTTCGATCTAGTAGACAGCAAGTGTGATTGGTCCAGGTATGCTATGGTGATTCTGCCCGATTGTATTGAGCTAGATCAAAAGCTTGCGAATAAAGTGGAAGAATATCAAAGGCAGGGCGGAAAGATCCTGGCCAGCTACCACAGCGGCCTGCAGCAAGGCCAATTTCTCCCCAGCTGGCCACTGAAATATAACGGCGAAAGTGAATTCGATCCAGATTATCTTCTGCCCCTCAGCCCTTGGCAGGACCTCGGGCAGGTGCCCTTTGTGATGCACGAGCGGGCTGCTGATGTGGAAAGTAAGGCAAAGTGGCTTGCAGAGCGCTGGCGGCCTTTCTTCCAAAGGAGCTGGCGGCATTTTTCCAACCACTTCCATACTCCGCCTGAAGGACCGCTGAATAGACCTGCTGCTGTGATGTGGGATGGCGGCATTTACTTTGCCCATCCGCTGTTTACCATTTACCGCAGACACGGAAGCCCTATTACGAAAAAGCTGGTTTTGGCAGCTCTGAAGGAACTCCTTCCTGAGCCCCTTGTGGTGAGCAACGCTCCTTCTACTGCTCAGCTTCTCCTTAATTACCAGGCAAAAGAAAATCGTTATCTGCTGCACATTCTCCATTATGTGCCTGAGCGGCGCTGTGATGTGGATATTATAGAAGATCCACTACCTTTGGTGGATTTGAAGGTAGGAGTGAAGGTTAAGCAACCGCAAAGAGTTTATTTATTGTCAGGCGAGGAATTGGCTTTTAAATATGATTTTGGCAGGGTCTGGATTGAGCTTGAGAAGATGGTAGGCCATGAATTGGTGGTGTTCGAGCTGTAAGTCTGGAAGCTGTCCCTTTCGGGACAGCTTCTATTTCTTTGTGTGCCTATACTTAACCGTTCACGTACCTGCCCTGTCAGACAACCTCAAAACGCAAAGAGATTTTGGCAATCTAGAGAATGACATGTGAATAACTGTGAATGAATTGCAGCTCTAATACTTTTTAAAAACAGCATCTGCTTTTGGATATAAAAATAGTGCTCGCACCTTTATCTGTGCGAGCACTATTTTCATAATGGCTAAACTGCCCTGGACTAATAGTTCTCTTTGCGAATCTCGAAGAAAGCTTGGCCATAGCTGCAGACCGGGCACACTTCAGGAGCCTTGTTGCCCACAACGAGATGACCGCAGATCCGGCACTCCCAGGTGACCTCTTCGTTCTTCTTGAATACCTGGCTCGTCTCAACGTTCTTCAGCAGAGCGCGATAACGTTCCTCATGTTTCCTTTCGATGTCAGCAACCATGCGGAATTTCTGGGCCAATTCCTTGAAGCCTTCCTCTTCGGCTTCTTTCGCAAAGCGGGCATACATATCAGTCCACTCATAATTCTCGCCTTCAGCAGCATCCAGAAGGTTTGCCGCTGTATCGTTCAAGCCGCCAAGGGCCTCATACCAGAGGCGGGCGTGTTCCTGCTCGTTCCTTGCAGTCTTCAAGAAGATTTCAGCAAGCTGCTCATAGCCTTCCCGCTGGGCTATTGCTGCATAATATGTATACTTGTTCCTTGCCATGCTTTCTCCGGCAAAAGCTTCGTGGAGGTTCTTCTCTGTCTTGGTGCCAGCATACTTGTTTGAACCAGTCTGCTCCTCTACCA